>JBDLIK010000328.1:0-4589 GCA_039714895.1 Myxococcota bacterium
CCAGGCCTCGAGCGCCTCGTGGTGCGCTGGGCGGACCCCGAAGGCAATCCGGTCCAGGAGGCTCCCGTCGAGCGCCGCGACCGCAGGTTCGCGGTGGCCTTCCTGGAGCTCGGACCCGATCTGCGAGGACGCGCGGGACGCTGGAAGGTGGAGGTCCTGCTGGAGGGCGACGTGGTCCAGCGCGACCCCTTCGAGCTCGGACCCTAGGAATCCTCCAGGTGCTTGCGGGCAACGTCCGCCCAGCCTCCGGTGGGCTCGAGCTGGACGTAACGGCGCCAGTGCTGCCGGGCACGTCGCGGCAGCCCCAGGCGATCGTAGAGGATCGCCAGGTTCAGCTGAACGTCCGCATGCAGGGGATCCGCGCGCTGCGCGGCCTTGTAGTGATGGAGCGCGCTCTCGTCGCGGCCTTCCTCGGCGAGCAGGCCGGCCAGGTTGAAGTGCGCCTCCACGTGATCGGGATCCGAGCCCAGGGCGCGCTCGTAGCAGCCCCGGGCCTCCAGCCGACGCCCCCGGTTGTAGTGGATCGCGCCCAGGTTGCAGTGTGCATCGGCAAAGTCGGCATCCGCTTCGATGCAACGCTGGTAGGCCTCGATGGCCGTGGCCTCGGTGTCGCGATTCGCATCCAGCAGACAGCCCCGCTCGAACCACTCGAGGGCGGTCACCGGATCCGAGGACCCGGCGGCCGGGCCGGGAACCGGCAACGGCGCGACGTCTTCGGGCGCTTCCGGGGCGAGCGCGAAGTCCAGCACCAGTTGGCCATCCGGCTCGAGCAGCACGCCCTCGTGGCGCACCACCACCCGCCCCGAGCCATCCAACCGCACCCGCAGCGCGTCGAGCGGCTCGTCCCACTCGGGGATGCGGGCGCGCAGCGAGTCCACGCTGCGGCGGATGCGACGCAGGGGAACTCCGCTCTCCAGCAGCAGCCGCACCGTCTTGACGCACAGCAGATCCCGGAAGCCATAGACGGTGCGCCCATCGTCGCCGCGGGCCGGCTGCACCAGACCCGTTCGCTCCCAGTAGCGCAGCCGCGCCCCGGAGAGCTTCAGGATCCGAGCAGCTTCCCCGGATGTAAATCGGCTCACCCCGGCCTCAGCTTACACCCGATGCCCCGGTTCGCGCCGCAGTTTTCGTCCCCGAGGGAGTGGTAGACTGGTGGTCTGGAAGCGTTTGCCGTGCTGGTGCCGGTCCCGGACTTCAAATCCGGAGGGGGTCGTGGCGACACGGGCCCGGCGGGTTCGATTCCCGTCCGCTTCCGCCACCCGCCCAGAGGGGCAGAGACGAGGGAGAGCGATGGCCGAGCTGCCGAACGTGGTGATCCGCTTCAAGGACGTAGAGCAGGACGAACTCCTGCGGCAGGAGATCGATCGCCGAACCCAGGCGCTCGCGGAGGAGTTTCCGGAGACGACGCGCTTCGAGATCAGCCTCGAGGAATACGGTGCCGGGTTCCGGATCCACGCCCACGTGAACGGCAAGAACACGGAGGTCGCAACCCACGGTGTCGGTCCGGAGCTCCGCACTGCGGCGGATCAGCTCTTCCATCGGGTGAAGCAGCAGCTGCGTCGGATGCACGACAAGCACATCTTCCTGCACCGGCGGGAAGCCCAGAAGTCCAGTAAGAAAAAATAGAGGTCAGCCCAGGATCAGATGCAGCTTGATGGCGAGCAGCAGGTTCCCCTGGAGCCGGACCTTGCGGCGCAGGGCAGCCTCGGGCGCCGAGAGTGAGCCGGAGTTGAGCTGACGCCAGGTCTCCACGTCGAGGCGAACGCGGAGGTCGCCGGCCTCGTCGCCTCCTTCGAAGCCACGCACCTCGCCATCGCGGACCACCAGCGTGAAGATGCCCCCCGGATCGCCGCTGAGCACGAATTCGATGCTGGCGTGGGTGCCTCCCAGCCGCGCCCGGCGCTCGGCGTCACCGGCCACCTGGGCGGGAACCCAGCGGGTGAAGAACTCGGCGGGCGTGATGTCGTCGGGAGGTCGAGCCCGCTCCTTCATCCTCCCCATCGCCCTCGAGGAATCACTCCTCCCTGCGGAGCGCCTGGCGGCGCGCCTCGACCGCGTAGCTCTCCTTGCCCTCGCGGACGGCGGCCTCGGCCAGGAGAGTCCATTGTTCCCGACTCGGCTCCTCACCCAGGGCGCGGCAGGCCTCGCGCAGCAGGAAGGCGTCTCCCTCCTGGACCGCCTGCCCGGCGAGCTCGCGCAGCAACTCCCTGCCTCCCGAGCGGGCCAGAAAGACGAGGCTCTCGGCGCGGCGACCATCGGCCAGATAGGCCTCGGCCACCCGCGCATCGCGGTCCCCCTTGGAGGGCTGTTCGACCCACTCTCGACGGGTCAGGGCGTCGGGAAGCACCGTTCGGGCCATGGAGACCTCAGTATCGGGGGACGTTCGGGTCCACGGTGAGCGACCAGGCCTCGATTCCTCCGGCCAGGTTCTCGACCGCTACGAAGCCGTGGAGTTGCAGCACCCGGCAGGCCTTCTCGCTGCGACCGCCGTGATGACAGTGGACGATCACGCGTCCGCTCCGGAACTCCTCGAGCTCGCCGAGCCCCGCCTCGAGCACTCCCAGGGGCAGCAGGCGGGCGCCGGGGATGCTCGCCTTCTCGAACTCGGCGGGCTCTCGGACGTCGAGGAGCAGGAACGGCTCGCCCTGCCCCTGGAGGCTCCGTACCTCGGCCGCCGAGATCTCCCGCACCGCTGCTTCGGGGTCGCCTTGCGGCATGCCGCAGAACCCCTCGTAGTCGACGAGCTGCGTCACCGTGGGATGCTCCCCGCAGACGGGGCAGGCCGGGTCCCTCCGGAGGCGGAACTCCTGGAAGCGCATCTCGAGAGCATCGTACTGGAGCAGACGCCCGATCAGCGGCTCGCCGATCCCCGTCACCAGCTTGAGGGTCTCGGTGGCCTGCACCAGGGCCACGATGCCCGGAAGCACCCCGAGCACCCCTCCCTCGGCGCAGGAGGGCACGAGACCGGGGGGCGGCGGCTCGGGATAGAGACAGCGATAGCAAGGACCGCGCCGAGCATCGAAGACCGTGGCCTGGCCCTCGAAGCGGAAGATCGAGCCGTGCACATTGGGCCGGCCCAGCATCACACAGGCGTCGTTGGTGAGGTAGCGGGTGGGGAAGTTGTCCGTCCCATCCACCACCACGTCGTAGCGCCTCAGGATCTCGAGGGCATTCTCCGAGCGGAGCCGGAGGCGATGCGCCTCTACCCGTACGTCCGGGTTCTGGGCGTGGATGCGCTCTTCGGCAACCTCCACCTTGGACCGGCCCACGTCCTCGGTTCCATAGAGCACCTGCCGCTGCAGGTTGGAAGCGTCCACCACGTCGTCATCGACGAGGCCGAGGGTGCCGACGCCCGCCGCGGCCAGGTACTGGGCCAGGGGACAGCCCAACCCCCCCGCTCCGATCAGCAGCACGCGCGCCGAGAGCAGGCGACGTTGCCCCTCCACCCCCAGCTCGGGGAGGACGAGGTGGCGGCGATAGCGCTCGAACTGATCGGGGCGCAGCGGCGGCTGCGAGGACATGGCAGAGAGAATAGAAGACGGAGCCCGCGCCGTCAGCGCGGGCCCCAGCCCCTGGATCCGAGGCGATCACCCGGGGAGGATCAGTCCTCGTCTTCCCGGGGCGGCAGCACCATCACCTTGTAGGCCTTGCGGGGCTTGTCGACGAACTTCCAGGACACGCTCACCCAGTCGCCCTTCTTGAGGTCGTCCCAGCTCTCCTTCTTGTCCTTCAGCTGGGCGCCCTCCTGAACGCTGATCTCGGTGTCGTCGACAGGCATGAAGGAGACCTTGTCGCCCTTGCGGTTGTCGACGATCAGCTTCTTCTTGGAGATCTTGTCGATGCGACCCGTGAACTCCCGATACTGGGCAGATGCGACGTCGGGGAGCGCCACCGAAGCGGCCACGAGAACGAAGGCCATCAGGCCCAGCATGCGAAGTATCCTGCTCATGGTGATCCTCACTCCTTGGTCTCGGCGCGCCGGAACCCGCCTCGCCTGTCCGTCGAGTTCGGCCGCCTCGTGAGTTGGACGCGAACGCCGGTCCGCTATTCGCTCGCCTCCACAGGTGGTGCCGGAGGTGGGACTCGAACCCACACGACCCGAGGGCCGGGGCCTTTTGAGGGCCCTGCGTATACCAGTTCCGCCACTCCGGCCGGCGGCCGCGCAGAGTACCACGGCCCGCGTCTCCGGTCGCAGTCCCGGGCGCCGATTTTTCCCCGGGAGCAGCCCCGCGGCGCTTTGACACCGCCTCGGCCGCTCGATAGCCTCCCCGCTCCCGATGGGGCTGTAGCTCAGTTGGGAGAGCGCGTGAATGGCATTCACGAGGTCAGGGGTTCGACTCCCCTCAGCTCCACCACCCCACGGATCCCCGGGGTGCTCCCGCCCGCATGACCCCCAGGGGGACTCCCGTCGAGCCTGCGCGGGGATTCCTTGCGCGCTGGAGCCTGCGCGATCACACGCGCGGCTCCCTGTGGGTGTCGCTCGGGGTGCTCGCCGTGCCGCTGCTCGCCACCAGCGGGGCCGGGGTGGTCTTTCAGATCGTCGACCTGGGCTTCGTGAGCCGCCTCGGCGAGGACGCCACCACGGCGGT
>JBDLIK010000329.1:0-4580 GCA_039714895.1 Myxococcota bacterium
TGCGGATCCCGGCAGCCGCTCTGGCGTTCCTGGCGCTCCTCGCCAGCCCGGCCCGGGGCGAGTTCTCCGAGTCCCTGGTGGTCGAGCCCGGCGGGACCCTGGAGATCGACATCGACCTCGGCGAGGGCCTGCGGCCGGACCCCGGGGACCTGCGCATCCGTTCCCACGACCGGGACGAGGTCCGCGTGGAAGCCGAGGCCTCCGGCTGGGGCGCCTGGAGCATCCGCTACGACCTGGTGGGCGACGAAGGGCGTGCCCGCTTCGTGGCTTCGGTCGGGGGGAGCTTCTCGTGGATGTTCGGGGGCCCCCAGCTGCGCGTGCGGGTCTGGGTGCCGCGCGAGTTCTCGGTCGACGCGCGCTGCAGCGCGGGTCCCATCCGCATCGAGGACGTGATCGGGGAGGTCCGAGCGAGGACCCAGGGCGCGCCCATCGAGCTGGACAGCGCGGAGGGCTCGGCCCGCCTGCGCACGAGCGACGCGGCGATCCGGGTCACCGAGCTGCTGGGAGACGCCGAGCTGCGCACCTCGGAGGGGACGGTGGAGGTCAGCTGGGCGTCCGGCGACGTGGACGCCCGGACCGGGGGCGGCGCCATCGAGCTCAAGCACGTGGAGGGGCGCGTTTCCGCCACCACGGACGGGGGTCCGGTCACGCTGCAGGACGTTTCGGGGCCGGTGGAGGTTCGCACCGAGCGGGGTCCGATCTTCGCCAGCTTCGTGGGGCCCCCCGCCGGATTCCTGGAGACCCGCCGCGGCTCGGTGGACGTGTTCCTTCCGAGCGACGCGGGGGCCCAGCTCGAGGCACAAAGCCGGCGGGGCGAGGTCGAGATCGCCCCCGGAATCGCCTGGGAGGGAGAGCGAGGAGATGGACAGGTGCTGGGTCGGATCAACGGAGGCGGGGCGACGCTCCGCCTGTACACCGCACGGGGTCGGGTGCGGGTGGGGCAGCGCTAGATGGGTCGAAGCAGAGCGTGGATCGGGAGGGGAGAGTGGGGCTTCGCCCGGGCGAGGGGCCTCGGAGGGCTGGTCATGGCAACCTGGGTAGGGCTGGCCGCGCAGGCGCCGGCGGCGGACCGCTTCGAGGATCAGATCCCCGTGCCTCCGGGGGGCACGCTGCGGGTCCGACTCGACGTGGGCTCGGTGGAGATCGAGTCGGACGACGAGCACGAGGTGCGCGTGGAGGCCAGCTACTCGGGCTCGATGGAGTTCGAGCTGCGAAGTGACGGCCGAGACGTGGAGCTCGAGGGACGCAAGGAAGGCCTGTTCGGCTTGCTGGGCCCCCGCCGGGTCCGCGTCCGGGTCCGCGTGCCCGAGCGTTTCTCGGTGGACGTCGAGACCCAGGGCGGTTCCATCGGGCTCGAGGACATCGGGGGCAGCGTCGTGGCCCGCACCAGCGGCGGCTCCATCGAGCTCGACGGCGCCCTCGGGCCGGCCGAGCTGCGCAGCTCCGGGGGCACCGTCGAGGCCCACGACGTGGAGGGAGCGGTTCAGGCGAACACCTCCGGCGGGCGCATCACCATCTCCGAGGCCCGAGGTCCCGTGGAGGCCGAGACCAGCGGCGGCGGGCTCCGCATCCACGACGTGGGCGGTCCCGTGCGCGCGCGCACCAGCGGCGGCTCCATCTCCGTGCGCTTCGAAGAGCGCCCCGAGGGCGAGATCGAGACCTCGGGCGGCAGCATCGAAGCGGAGCTTCCGGAGGACATGGGGGTGGATCTCGAGGCCCGCACCTCCGGAGGCCGGGTCGAGATCGACGCCCCGGTGCTGATGCAGGGAGCCATGAGCCAGAGCCACGTGCGGGGACAGCTCTTCGGTGGCGGCCCATCCCTGCGTCTCGAGACCTCGGGCGGGAACATCCGCGTGCGGGTGCGCTGAGCGGGGCCGCGGGACTACAGCGCCTAGGAACCGCCGCGTTCGGACCGCGCGCGATGCTGCGGGCGTAGCCCGCAGCCACGCAGCCTCCACACCAGCAGGTCGAAGCGGTCCTGGCCGAAGAAGGGCTCGCCGCGGAAGACCATCGTCGGTACGCCCCAGTGGCCGGCGGCGGCGTGGTCCTTCTGGTTCTGCTCGATCCTTGTGTCGTAGCGCTCCGGAGCCGATTCGATGGCCGCGTCCAGCTCCGCGAGGTCGAGACCGGCCCGGGCCGTGGCCTCGGCGAGGTGGCTGCCCTGGTCCCATCCCTCCACGCCCCCCCAGATGAGGCGCGACACCTCGTCGATGAAGGAGAGCCCGTGCCCGCGCTCCGCCGCCGCGACGCCCAGGCGGGTGAGCCGGTGGATGTGGGGCTGCTCGGACGCCGTGCGCAGCCGGCCGTCCACCAGCGTCTGCACCACCGGGTCCGGCCGGGGCCAGTGGAACGGCAGACCCAGGAACTCGGCCACGCGGTGGACGTCGCGCGCCAGATAGGGAGGCCACAGCGGGTTCACGCGATCGAAGAAGTCCGCCTGGCGGATGGCCAGGGGTTGGACCGGTCGGACCTCGACGTCGAGTTCGTGGTCCGCGGCCAGGGCCACCAGCCGGGGCGTCACCAGGTAGGAGTACGGGCTGCGAAAGGACCAGAAGACGTCGATCGAGAGGCTCATGGGGTCTCCGGGGCGGAAGAGTCGGGCTCCGAGTCGTAGCGCATCGCGTCCGCGATGGTCGCCCCCGCACCTCCGAAGGGCCCGGGGTAGCCCGTGAGGGTGCGGCTGGCTGGATCGGCGTAGAAGGTGAGAAACGCAAAGGAGCGGATGCCGCCGAAGACGGCCCGCTTCCAGGCGAAGCGCGAGCTCATCAGCTCTGCGAGGACCGCATCCTGGGCGTCGCCCCCGAGGCTGGTGAACGGCCGCAGCTTCCCGACCAGCGGGAAGACCCCGAACTCGAGGAGCAGGAGGGCCTGCTGGACGAGGGGCGCAGTTTCCGGGAGGCGCTGCAGCCAACGCTCGAGGGTGCGCGCGGGCTCGATCCCGCCCAGCCCGATGAGGCGGCCGCCCTCGGGTCCCACCAGACGTGCGCTCGCCGCTCCGAAGGTCGCGTACGAGCGCGGGGTGAGGACCCCGAGGCGCAGACCCTGCGGCGGCGCCAGCTGCGCCGGCAGGGGTCGACAGCCTGTGGGCAGGAGCCCCAGCGCGGCCAGGGCACCGGCGGCCTGCAGGAAGCGGCGTCGATCCAGGGAGAGCGCAGCGCTTCTCTGGGCCGCAGGCAGCTCCCGCTCAGCCATGGCGGGCCACCAGGCCTGCGGCCAGGCGCAGCGAGTTGGCGAGGATCGTGATCTGCGGATTCACGCCGGTGTTGGTCGGAAGCGACGCGGCATCGCAGACCGTGAGCCCGGCGACGCCGTAGCAGGCCCCGGACTCGTCACAGACGCCGCGCTCCGGGCTCGCACCCATGGCGGCGCCGCCAAACAGGTGCACGGCGTAGAGCGAGCTCAGGCGACCGGGGCCGAGGGGCGCTGCATCGAGCGCGGAGAGCTCGGAGTCCCGGGTGATCGGCGGGAGCCCGTGGACGGGCAGGTGGACCTCGAGCGCGCCCGCGGCCAGGAACGCCCGGGCGGTCTGGCGTATGCCCTCGCGGAGGCGGCCCAGGTCTTCCCACACCGGGTCGTAGCGCAGGCTCACGCCGTCGCCGTCGAGCTCGAGCCGACCGCGGGTGCGATCGCGCAGCAGCACCAGCGCCCGGGCCAGGAAGGGGAGCGTGGCCATGATCCGCTCGTGTTCGGCTCCGAACCCCGGCAGGGCCTGGGCCGTGGTGGCGGGATGGGCCGCCACGTTCTCGATCAGGAACCCGGGCCCGCGCCCGCCCTCCACGTCGGCGAACTCCGCGATCGACCAGGCCATGGTGGGGCCGTAGAAGGCCAGGACGGGCTCGGGAAAGCGCGCGGCCACCTGCAGCGTCGAGTGGAACTGAAGGCCCTGGCCGACGCGACCCGCCACGCCGCTGCGCAGCAGCAGGGCGGGCGTCCCGAGCACACCGGCGGCGAGACAGACCCGGGGTGCGCGCACCTCGAGGGGGCCGGCTGGGCGACGCGTCTCGGCGTCGATCCACTCGGCTTCCACTCCCACCGTGCATCCGGCCTCCACGCGCACCCGGCGCACCCGCACCGGGGCCAGCACCCGAGCCCCCGCGCGCTCTGCGCGGGGCACGTAGGAGAGCAGGGTGGACTGCTTGGCGCCCGACGGACAGCCGTAGTTGCACAGGCCCAGGTTCACGCAGCCGCGCACGCTGCGCGGGGTGGCAGAAGCGCGCCAGCCCAGGCGCCTCGCTCCGCGGGCCAGCAGCTGGGCGTTGCGGTTGGTGTGGGCCGCGTCGGTGGGGCTCGCGTGGACGTCGTGCCACGCCTCCTCGACGAAACGGTTCCAATGGGTCTCGTGGAGTCCGGCGAGGCCTTGCTCCTCCCGCCAGCCCGCCAGCACCTCCGGGGGCGTGCGGAAGCACAGCGCGTCGTTCACCACGGTGGACCCCCCCACACAGGAGCCCGCGTAGACCGAGAGGCCGCCGTCGGCTGCCGCCTGTGCGGTCAGGAGCTGCGGCAGCATGTGGAGGGGCTCGCCGTCGAAGTCCTTCGTCTCGAATCGGGGTCCCGCCTCGAGGAGCAGCACCCGAAGTCCC
>JBDLIK010000330.1:0-4578 GCA_039714895.1 Myxococcota bacterium
GCCCTTCCACCGCGCCGACGGTCGGCGCGGCCGCGCTGGCCGTGGGGGTGGCGTCGCTGGTCACCGGGTTGGCCGGCTCGCCCAGGATCTCGGCGACGTGCACGGTGCTCCCGCTCTCCTCCGACTTCGCCAGCTCGCCCAGGATCGCCTGGAACTCGTCGCTCCCATCCACCCGGGCCCGGGAGCGCTGGGTCAGATCCGCCAGCACCTCGTCGGTGATCGGCACGAAATGCTGCCCGGACGACTTCGCGTTCGCGCGCTCGCTGGCAAAGGGCCGGATGTTCCGGGGCTGGAGCGCGTAGGGCTGGCTCGCCTCGCCGAAGCGGTCGGTGTTGAAGAGCGACGGGATGCGGACATCCGAGTTCACGCCTTCCCGCTGGGTCGAGGCGCCGCCGGGGCGGTAGAACATCGCCGTGGTCACCTTGAGGGCGCCCAGATCGGGACCGAGCTGCTGGACGGTCTGCACGGTCCCCTTGCCGAAGGTGTGGTCGTCTCCGACGACGACGGCGCGATCGTAGTCCTGCAGGGCGCCGGCGAGGATCTCGGAGGCGGAGGCGCTGGCGCGGGAGGTGAGCACCACCATCGGGCCGGAGTAGCGCACGTCGTCGTGGGGATCTTCGTGGACCTCGGTGGGGCCGCCGCGTTCCCGCACGGCCACGATGCCCCCCTCGCGCACGAAGAAGCCGGAGATCTCCACCGCATAATCCAGCAGCCCACCGCCGTTGCGCGAGAGGTCGAGGACCATCCCGTCCGCCCCTTGCTCCTTCACTTCGGCCAGCAGGCGCGCCACGTCGTCGGCGCACTGCCGCTTGCTGGGGTCGCGGTCGCCGTAGAACGAGGAGAGCTCCAGCACGGCGAGCTTGTACTCGCGTCCTTCGCCCGGCACGGTCTCGAAGCGCAGCTTCGCGGCCTGCTCCTCGAGGTCGATGGTGTCCCGGACGATGACCACCTCGAGCCGCTCGGTGCTCTTCCCCTCTCGCAGCACGGTCAGGCTGACCGGCGTATTGCGGGGCCCGCGGATCATGCGCACCACGTCGCGCAGGGCCATGTCGATGATGTCCACCGAGGTCTGGTCGTTCTGGGCGACCCCGATGATGCGGTCTCCGGGGCGCAGGGTCCCCTCGCGGTCGGCCGCACCGCCCGGCAGGACGCGCTCCACGATCGAATAGCCGTCGCGAGAGGACAGGGCGACCCCGATTCCCTCCAGCGAAAGGGTCATGGCGATCTGGAAGTCCTCGAGGGCGTCCGCGGAGAGATAGTTCGAGTGGGGATCGAGGGAGGACGCGAAGGCGTCGAGGAACATGGCGTAGAGGTCGTCCATGTCGAACTCGCGCGCTCGCCGGGTGAAGAGCTCGTAGCGGTGGACCAGGCGCTCCTTGCTCTCCTCCAGGGAGGTCCCGGCGCTCAGATAGTTGGCGAGCTGGAAGTCGATCTGGCGGCGGAGCAGGGCGTTCCGCTCCTCCTCGGTCTCCGGACGTCCCCGCTCGTCCGGATCGATCACCAGGCGCGTCTCCGGGTCGATGGCGAAGTCCTCGGTGTTCAGCACCGTGCGGACCTTGCCCTCGAGGTCCCCGTAGCGCTCGACGACCGTGGAGTGGATGGCCAGCAGGGGCTGGCAGTTTCCGGTCTCCGCACCCTCGAAGACGGCGGCGAAGGAGCCTTCGATGGCCTCGGCCTCGGGTCGCAGCAGCAGCGTCTTGGAGGGGTCGATCCGGTCCAGGTAGGCCTGGGCGGTGCGGCTCACCAGCTCCTCGTCCAGCTCTCGGCGGGTGACGTGCTTGCGGAGAAAGTGGCCGGCCAGCTGGGGGATCTTGTCGCAGGTGAGGCTGGCCCGGGCCTCCCCCACTCCCGCCCCGAGCAGGGCGAGGGAGAGCAGCGCCGGGAGCCCGGCAGATCGGACCAGACGAGCCATCCGGGAAACGATATCAGGCTGCCCTCGATTCACACGACGAATCTCTCCCGAGGGCCTCGCCAAGAGAGCCATGCGCGTGCCAGCGCGCTCAGGCCTTGAGAACGCCGAAAACGTGGGCTGCCCCTCGCTCGCAACTCATCGGCCCTCGGGAGGATCGGCTGTAGCCTCCCCGGGGGAACGCCGGGGGGCCCGCTCGCGAGGCCGTCCGTCGGGGACTAGGATCGGAGTCCCCATGCCTGAGGCACGACCCGTCCCCGCAAACCTGGACACCCTCGACACCCACCTGTCGGCCGCCCGGGACCTTCCCACGGGCCTGGCCGGCATCCTCTCCGCCATCGCCCTGGCCGGGAAGGCGATTGCCGAGAAGGTGCGCCGGGCCCGCATCGAGGACGTGCTCGGGGACGTCGGCGGGGTGAACGTGTTCGGCGAGTCCCAACAGAAGCTCGATGTGCTCGCCGACGAGATCCTGCGCCACTGCCTGGCCCGCACGCCGGCGGTGGCGGTGCTCGCCTCCGAGGAGGCCGAAGCGGCGATCCCGGTTCGCTCCGCCGAGGAGGGTGGGCGCTACTGCGTCTGCTTCGATCCCCTCGACGGCTCCTCGAACGTCGACGTGGCCGTGAGCGTCGGCACCATCTTCGGGGTGATCCCCCTGGCGGACGGCCTCGACCCCACCGCCTCGCTGCTCCAGCCCGGTGTCCGCCAGGTGGCGGCCGGCTACGTGCTCTACGGCTCCTCGGTGCTTCTGGTGATGGCCATCGGCTCTGGCGTCGACCTGTTCGTGCTCGATCCGGCCCTCGGCGATTTCGTGCACGTGGGCGAGAAGCTGCGCATTCCGCAAGAGAAGAAGATCTACTCCCTCAATGAGGGCTACTTCGAGGACCTGCCGGCGCCGTACCAGCGCTATCTGGAGGGCGCGCATCGCAGCGGCTACTCGGGGCGCTACATCGGATCGATGGTGGCCGACGTCCACCGCACGCTGCTGAAGGGCGGGGTCTTCCTGTATCCCCCCACCCAGAAGAATCCCGAGGGCAAGCTACGCCTGCTCTATGAAGCCAACCCCATGGCGTTCGTGATCGAGCGGGCCGGCGGGCTGGCGGCGGCAGGCACCGGGCGCATCCTCGAGGTCGAGCCCCGGGACATCCACCAGCGGATCCCCGTCCTGCTCGGCTCGCCCGTCGAGGTGGAGCGCGTCACCCGGGAGCTCGAACGCGCCTGAGCGGTGCTGGAGAGAGAAACACCCCGGCTGGGAACCGGGGTGCTCTCCTTGGGGGGTGAGGTTCGGGACGCCCGTGCGGCTCGGATGCCGCAGGGGCCGGCCGGGTGGGCTCCGGCCGTCGGCTCATGGCCTCTCCCTGTGGTGGTGCCGACGAAGCAAAAGTCTCGAAGGATCGAGAAGAAGAATCAGGGGTGCCGTCGGACCATGCCGGAACGCAACCTCGTCTGCTCCGCCCCCGCGCGCGCGAACCTGCTCGGCAATCCCACCGACATCTACGGAGGCGCGGTGCTCTCGTGCTCCGTCCCTCTCCGCGCCCGGGTTGGCATCCAGAGCCTCCCGGGTCTCGAGCTGGAGACGGCGGGTCAGCGCTTCCCGGTGCGCCGCCCCGGGGACCTGGAGCGGCGCGGAGACCTCTTCGACCTCGGCCGGGCCGTGCTCGAGGCGGTGGGCACCGAGGGACTCGAGGCACGCATCTCGTACGAGACGGAGGTCCCTCGCCAGAGCGGCATGGGGGGCTCCAGCGCGCTGCTGGTGGCGCTGCTCCAGGCACTCCGGGCCTACCGGGGGCGACCCCTCGCCGGCCACGAGCTCGCGGAGGCGGCCCGGGCCATCGAGCTGCGGCTGATGAACGTGGTGTGTGGCTACGTGGACCAGTACATGGCCACCTTCGGCGGCATCCGCTTTCTCGACTTCCGGGGCAAGCAGCTCGCCGCCCCCGACGGGCAGGAGCCCTTTGCGACGGTGGAGTCCCTGGCGAGAGCGAGCGACGAGCTGCCCTTCGTGCTGGCGTACACCGGGGTTCAGCACCACTCGGGTGCGGTGCACTCACCCATCCGGGAGCGCTGGCTCGCCGGCGACCCCGAGGTCGTGCGCGGCTACGAGCGGGTGATCCAGCTGGCGGGGCTCGGCAAGCGGGCCTTCCTGGCGGGAGACTGGGAGCGCTTCGGCGCGTTCATGAACGAGAACCACGACATCCAGCGGGGCTTCGGGGGCTCAGGACGGTCCAACGAGCGCCTGGTGGCCGCGGCCCTCGGTGCGGGTGCGCTCGGAGCCAAGCTCGCGGGAGCCGGAGACGGCGGTACGGTGGCGGTGCTCTGCGAGGGGTCCACGCGGGCGGCCGTGGAGGCTGCCCTCCTGGAGGCCGGAGCTGCGGCCCTCTACCGTCCCGAGCCCGTGCCCGGCGTCACCCTCGAGGGAGGGTGACGGGCTCGCCATTCTCGAAGGCGATCTCCCGCTGCTTGCGGCCGAACTCGTCCCAGGTGATGAGCAGGCCGTGCTGTACCCCTTGACTGAACTGGGCCTGCGCGCGCTTCCCCCCGCTCTCGTACCAGCGGGTCCAGACTCCGTCGCGTTGCCCCTCGTGGAAGTGGCCGAACTCGCGGAAGCTTCCGTTCGGGTGCCAGGCGGCGTAGGAGCCGTGGCGCACGGCCGGCAGCCCGGAGGGCTGGCG
>JBDLIK010000331.1:0-4578 GCA_039714895.1 Myxococcota bacterium
CCAACGCGCCGCGCAGACCCGGCCGTCCCCGGGCTCCCCAGAGCCCGACGAGCAGCAGCAGCAGCATGTCGGGCCGCAGGACGGACTGCCCGGTGTCGAGGACCGTGACCACGGCCGCGACCAGCGACCGCGTTCCCGAGGAGCCGGGTGCGACCGGGGACTCCGAACCCGCCGGGGGGTCGAGGACCGCCAGGCGTGGCTCGTCGTAGCTCGTCGCACGGGTCTGCACCGGCCCCCGATACGCTTCGACTCCGAGGATCTGGCTGACGACCTTCTTGCGGGTGAGCAGCCATTCGTCCGTCTGCTCGTGGAGCAGCAGCACATAGGGGGCGGCGCTCGCGACGAGGGCCCCAGCCGCGACCGCCGCCAGCCCCGCGGCGCGCAGCGGAGGGAGACGACGCCACACCACCGCCCCCATCCCGACGGCGACCCCTACCAATGCGAGAATCAAGCCCTCCGGCCGTGTCAGATAGGCCAGCCCGGTGAACAGCCCCGCGCCCAGCGCCCCGACCCACGAAGCCCGGGCCAGCGCCTGCCACAGGCAGGCCAGGGCGGCGAGGAAGAACGCCAGGTAGAGGCCCTCGCTCTGCACGTCGGCCGAGAACTGGATGGTCCAGGGATGCACCGCGAGCAGGAAGGCTCCGATGAGCGCCTCTCGCGGTCCGAAGCTGGCACGCAGGAAGGCGAACAGGGCCCCCACCGCCAGGGCACCCCCGACCACGGACACGAAGACGGCGGCTCCCTCCCAGCCGCCCAGGAGGGGCTGGACGAGGGCCACCAGAGCCGGGTAGAGCGGGTGATAGGGGTGCGCCAGGGCACTCGCCAGGTCTCCCGCAGCGAAGGACCGGGCCATGTGAAGAAACAGCGGACCGTCGTTGAAGAGGACGGCGGTCTGCATCCAGCTGACGCTGCGCAGAGCCGCCGCCCCCACCACCAGCCCGAGGACGGCGAGGCCCTCCGGCCGAGAGAGGGGGCCGCCTCGCTGGGGCCAGCCGGCGCTTTGTTCCACCGGCGGGCGGCTAGGGTGTGAGCGCCCGGTCGATCGCCCTCAGCTCGACGAGCAGCCGATCGAGGGCACCGAAGTCGATCTGGCTGGGACCGTCGCAGGGCGCGGCGTCCGGACGCGGATGCACCTCCAGGAAGATCGCATCGATTCCGGCGGCCACCGCCGCGCGCGCCAGCGGGCGGACCATCTCGCGATCGCCGGAGCTCGAGTCGTCGCCGGCACCCGGGTGCTGCACGGCGTGGGTCGCGTCGAAGCAGACCGGTGCGAACTGCCGCATCAACGGAAGCGCGCGCATGTCCACCACCAGGTCGTTGTAGCCGAAGGTCGCCCCCCGCTCGGTCACCATCACGCCCTCGGCGCCATAGTGGCGGGCCTTCTCGATCACCAGCCGCATGTCGTGGGGAGCGACGAACTGTCCCTTCTTCACGTTGAGGGGCAGGCCCGTGCCCGCGCAGGCGGCGATCAGCTCGGACTGACGACACAGGAAGGCCGGAATCTGGAGGCAGTCGACGACCTCGGCGGCGAACTTCGCCTGCCCGGGCTCGTGGATGTCGGTGATCACCGGCAGCTCGGCCTCGCGCTTCACGCTCGCCAGGATGCGCAATCCCTCGTCGAGACCGGGGCCCCGGGCGGAGCGGAAGCTCGAGCGGTTCGCCTTGTCGAAGGAGGCCTTGAAGACCAGCGGGAACTCGAGGGCCTCCGCCATCTCCCGCAGCTGGCAGGCGGTCTCGAGCGTGGCCTTCTCGGTCTCGATCACGTTGAGACCCGCGATGAGTACCAAGGGGGCTCCGCCCCCAAGGGGAATGCTCGCGATTCGCATATCACCCTCCCCCGTCCAAGGCTCTAGATAGCAGGATCACCCGAGAGGGTCAGCGGCCGTCCGCCTCGACGGCGCCGCGCAGCTGGTCGAGGAAATCCGGGAGGGCGGCGCCCACGCGGTTCCAGGTGGGGATCGGCGGAGCGCCCATCGGATCGCTGACGAAGCTCAGGCCGGCCGTGCGCAGGGCTCGGGAGAAGGTCTCCACCGCCACCTCCTCGGAGTGTCGGTCGAAGGTCAGGCCGTTCAGCGCGGCGTCGTCGCGATAGCGTTCGACGGCGTCCTGGGCCGTGCGCACGTACGCGGCGATCAGCGTGTTGAGGAAGCCGGCGTCGAACTGCACGCCGTAGCTCGCCAGGTTCCGGATCAAGGAGGCGGCGATATCGACCACCATGCGATGCAGGCCCCGGGAGGCATCGTGCTCCGACAGCTCCTGGTGCTTGTGGTCGTAGTTCTCCACGAGCTCGACCTGACAGATCCGCCGGAGCGAAGAGCTGCGGTAGACCTCGGCCAGCAGGCCCACCTCCAGGCCCCAGTCCGAGGGGATCCGGATGCCCTGGGCGACATCCGTGGTCATCGCGCACTCGCCGGCCAGGGGAAAGCGGAAGGAGTCGAGGAACTGAAGCAGCGGGTTCGGCCCCAGCACCGACTTCATGGCGCGGAGGAGCGGCGTCACGAACAGCCGGGTCACCCGCCCATGCAGCCGGTCGGCCACCCGGCCGTAGTAGCCCTTGGCGAACTCGTAGTTGAGGGTCGGGCTCACGACCGGGAAGCACAGCCTCGCCAGAAGCTCGCGCTCGTAGTCGCGGATGTCACAGTCGTGCACCGCCACCACCCGGGACACCCCGGTGGCGAGCACGTAGCCGTAGCCCAGCCAGGCGCTGCGCCCCTTGCCATCGTTCCCCGCATCGAGGTCGTGGGCGCGCAGGGTGCCGTAGAGCTCCTGGACCCGTGGGCCCCCGTTCCAGATCAGCACGGGAGGCTCGCCGCTCTGGGTGCGGACCCCGTCGAAGGCGAAGCGCATCTCGTCGAAGTCGTCGCGGCGGTCCGTGCCCGAGACGCTGATGACCACCTGCCGCAGGTAGTCGATGCCCTTGAGGGTCTCGATGATGCCCTTGATGGCCACGTCGCGAAGCTCGGAGTGGAGGCACGGCAGCACCAGGGCGACGGGGCGGGCCCGGGAGTCGAGACGGATCCGCTCCTCCATCCGCCCGAGGTCCGGCGTGCCCAGCCGATGGAGGGTGGTGATCACCCCGGTCTGGTGGAAGTCCGCCATGGGACGGGAGGCTGGCCCGACCCCGGGGGAGTGTCAACCCAGCCCGCTCTGGGCCTCCTGCTCGAGCAGCTGGAGGTCCCAGGGGTCGATCTCCACGAACTCGAGACCCACGTCCAGCGTGATGGGGTCCATCTCGGTGGACCACACCACGCGGCCCACGGCCTCGAGCGTCTGGTCGCCGACGTTGAAGGTCACCCGGATGACCGCCCCCATCTCGATCTCGCAGCCCACCGCCTGGAAGCGGATCCCGCCGGGGGACACGTCCGAGCTCACGCCCAGGGCGTCCTTCGCATTCACGGGCGCGAAGGAGATCACCTGATCCGTCCCAATCCGGGTGTACTTCCGGCGATCGCTGTACTCCGCCATGGAGGAGCATTCGGCGCCCCGGAGACCTCTCTTTAGGTCGCGTCA
The DNA here is from genome assembly GCA_039714895.1 of Myxococcota bacterium. Taxonomy (GTDB): domain Bacteria; phylum Myxococcota_A; class UBA9160; order UBA9160; family DASRUS01; genus JBDLIK01. The sequence goes on from JBDLIK010000331.1 coordinate 3,511, forward strand.
AAGAGGGAGAGCTGGGCCTCGTCGCGCTCGGAGCGCGTGATGGAAGAGAGGCTCACCCCGAGCAGGCGGACCGGCCGATCCCCGGCCTCGGTTCGCCGCAGCAGATCCTGCGCCACCTCGTCGATCTCGCCGGCCGTCGCAATCGCGCGGGCCAGCGTCTGGCTTCGGGTCGTGGTCTCCTGATCGTCGTAGCGGATCTTGACGGCCACCCGCCGGGCTCCCAGGGCATCGAGTCCCAACGACTCGGACAGCCGCTGGGCCAGCCCGGTCAGCTGCTCCCCGAGCAGGACCAGGTCCCTCTCCGGCTCGTTCAGGGTGCTCTCGAGACTCAGGCTGCGCGGGTGACGCGAGGCCCGGACCGTGCTCTCGCCCCGGCCGCGGGCGGCCTCCAGGATCGCGAGTCCGTGGTTTCCCAGCTTCCCCTCGAGGGTCTTCCGGTCCAGGCCGGCCAGCTCGCCGATGTGGCGAGCGCCGAGCTCCGCGAGGGTGCTCGCGGTGCGGGGACCGACGCCGGGCAAGCGGTCCACGGGCAGCAGCCGCAGGAAGGCGGCTAGCTCGTCACCCTCCACCTCGCGGATGGCCTCCGGACCGGCCTCCTCGGCGGCCAACCTGGCGACGAACTTGACCGGTGCGATGCCCACCCGCAGGGGCAGCCCGAGCTCCTTCTCGACGCTCTCGCGCAGCCGCCCTGCGAGAACGCAAAGGGGATCCTCGGAGCGTTCCGGATCCAGGAAGGCGGCCGCCAGACCGGAGGCCTCCAGGCGGGGAACCACGCGGCGCAGACAGGAGCGCAGCGCGGTGGCGGCCTCCCGGTAGCGGCGCATGTTGGTGCGCAGTCCCCGGGCGTGGGGACAACGCTGCAGCGCTTCCAGCATCTCCATTCCCGCCTCCACCCCGTCCTCCAGGGCGTCGCGGGTGGCGGACTGCACCAGGCCGCGCTTGCGAGGGTCGCCGCCGACGACCACGGGGCGGTCCGCCAGCGCCGGCTCCCGGGCTCGCTCCACCTCGGCGTAGAAGCGCGGGACCTCCGCGTAAAGAATCCCGTGGCTCACGACGCTGGCTCGAGCA
>JBDLIK010000332.1:0-4572 GCA_039714895.1 Myxococcota bacterium
AAGTACGACGCCTGGGCGCTCTCCCGCTTCCAGGACATCTGGGACTGTTCGAGCGACCTCCGCTTCTCCACGGCCGGGGGGACGACCCCGGCCCAGGTTCTGACGAAGGAGCAGCCGGTCACGCCCATGCTCAACGTCATGGACCCGCCGGACCACACGAAGCTTCGTGCGGCGATCCGCAAGTGCTTCCTGCCTCGGCACCTGAAGGGGCTCGAGCCGCTCGCCCGACAGATCTTCAGCGAGCTGGTCGACGAGGTGATCGGCCGCGGCGAGTGCGACCTGGTCCATGACCTCGGGGCGCGATTCTCGGTGCAGATCGCCTGCCTCGCCATCGGGCTGCCCGTGGAAGACGGCCCCTATCTGAACGGAGTCGTGAAGCGCTTCTTCCACCATGATCCCGGCCAGGAGGGCATGACGAGCGATGGCCTGGCCGCCCTTGAGGAGCTCACCGACTACTGCGTCGACAAGGTGCGCGAGCGCCGCAAGGCGCCCAAGGAGGGACCGGAGGCGCTGGACGCCCTGGCCAGATTCGACGCCATCGGACGCAGATTCAGCGACGAGGAGGCGGCTTCACACACCACGATGCTGATCATCGGGGGCTCGGAGACCTTCCCGAAGACTCTCGCCAACGGGATCCTGCGCCTGTGGGAGCACAAGGATCAGCGCGCCGCTCTGGCGGCCGACCCGAGCGGGATACCCAACGCGTTCGACGAGATCCTGCGCTACGACATGCCGACGCAGTTCCTGTGTCGAACCCTCAAGGGCGACGTCGAGCTTCACGGCCAGACCCTGCGCGAAGGCCAGGGGATCCTCTTCCTCTACGCCTCCGCCAACCGGGACCCTCGGGAGTTCGAGAACCCCGACGTGTTCGACATCCGCCGGGCCCCGAAGCGGATCCTCTCGTTCGGGGCCGGGACCCACGCGTGTCTCGGGACCCACCCGGCGCGGCTCGAGGGAAAGATCACCCTGGAGACGATTCTCGCGCGCATGCCCGAGTACGAGGTGGACCTGGACCGCGCCGAGCGGCTGCACACCGAGTTCGTCCAGGGCTTCTCGTCCCTGCCGATCCGTTTCCAGCCCGCGTAGGAGACCCGGATGAAGGTGACCGTCGACTCCGACCTCTGTGAAGCCAACGCCATCTGCGTCGGTCATTGCTCACGACGGAGCGGGCGGACGCGAGCTACGCGATCGCCAGCCTTCCGAACAGGTCGATGTAGCCGCGTGGGAACTCGGTCTTCTCGTACAGCCCCTTGGCGCTCAGGAAGCGGTGGAACTCCTCCAGGCGGTAGCAGGGCACGCTGGCCATGAAGTGGTGCTCGAGGTGGTAGTTGAGGTGGAAGGGCGCCACCGTCAGCCGCTCGAACCAGCGCACGTAGGTGGTGCGGGTGTTCTTGCGCGGATCCAGGTCGAAGAGATCCGGCACCGCTCCGTGCTCGGCCACCTGGCGCAGACGCGCGAACAGCATGTAGGAGGTCAGGTAGGCCGCCGGCCACATGAGGTAGAGCAGCCCGTGACCGGTCGCGACCAGGACTCCCAGCATGGCGCTGTTCACGATGGCGTGTCCGAGCAACCCATTGCCGTTCCAGGGCGCCTTGCCGAGCTCCGTGCGTCCGCGGCGCCAGGTGGCGCGCAGGGCCTTCCAGCCGGTCTGCCCGGTGAGGTCGCGCACGATCTTGCGGCGCAAGCTCGACCCCGTGATCGGGTAGCTCTGGTAGTTGGGCCGATCCGGGTCCTTCTCGGTGCCGGCGAAGGCGTGGTGCTTGCGGTGGCCTCTCATGTAACGTGGTTGATCCGACAAGATCGGGTAGGCGCAGAGCCACTGGCCGACGACATCGTTCGCCCGCCCGCTGGCGAACAGGATCCCGTGTCCGCAGTCGTGCATCAGTGCGGCGAAGCCGAGCTGGCGGCCCCCGAGCAGCACGATGCCGAGAAGCACGGTCACGGGGTTGGGCCACAGGGCGACGCCGGCGAAGATCGCGGCGATCCCGCCCCAGTTGAGCGCGACCGCCTTCGTGCCCTCCCAGTGGCTCCTTTGGTTGAACCGCCGCAGCTCGTCGCGAGTCGCGATGTCGGTGAGCTTCATCATCCTCTCCTGTCAGGCCGGCTGCGCGGCGGCAGGCGTGGCTCCCGCTGCAGCCAGCCCGCTGGTGTCTCCGGGGCTCTGCTCGAGCTCGATGGAGTCGCCGGCCCATCCCCGCCACATGCGCCGCCCCAGCCGGTCGTAGCGACGCATCGCCTCGACCAGCGCACCCCTTTTCTCGGCGGCCACGATCGGCGCCGGCAGCAGCGGGTCGAGGACGATCTGCCGGACCGCCTCGCCCCCGAGCCGAAACGACTCGGCCATCCGGGCCTTGCGCGAGAGGGTGGGAAGCCTCGCCGCGCTCGTCTCGAGTCTCGCGCGCATCGCCTCGTAGCCGGCCTCCAGCGCCCGGGCGTGCCACAGGGCGCGCGCTGCGCCTTCGGCTACGGCGTCCAGCTCCGAGAGGCGGAACACGAGCGCGCGAGGTCCGACGCCCAGCGCGTCGAGGCGCTCGCGCGCGGCCTCGACCCCGCCGAGCAGGTTGTTGGGGCGCAGCGCGAGCCGTCCCGCCCAGGCCCGGAAGCCCAGCAGGCGCAGGGCGCCCTCACGGCGCCGCACGGCGGCCCGGTCGCCTCGCAGAAGCTCGCCGGGCTCGACCGCGACCCAGGAGCCGTCCCACGGGCAGACGGCATCCTCGACCGTGCGCCAGGAGCGCACCTGCTGGTTCACCGCGTGGGCAGCCGCACCCAGCCGGTAGAGGCCGCGCTCGTCGGACTCGACGAGGCCACGGGCGCGCAGGCGCGCGAGCGCCACACGGAGGCTGTTCTCGCCGAGGCCGAAGATCGCCCCCGCCCGCACCAGGGCGCCCACCGGCACCGGGTGGCGAGGCGGCAGGGTCGAGAGGAGGTCGAGGATCAGGCTCTTCGCCGAAGGGGTCATGCCGGGCGGATCCTACGGATTGGCGTCCGCATGCGCTCGAAGAGTTATTACAACAATTAGAACAGGATCGCAATATCTGAAATATCACCCCCCGGAGCCGGCAGGCGCGATGTCCACCCGCACGGCGCGGTCGATGGGGACGGGCTGCCAGTGCATGGCGCGATAGCGCAGGTGGCCGTAGCCCCCGGCGAAGTGCAGCCACTTGACCATGCCCGGCTCGACGTTCGAGAAGTCCTGCCAGCCCTCGAACTGGTACGGCTCGTAGCCGTTGTACATGATGAGCTGCCCCGGCTTCACCGCCGGCGTGACCCGCGCCTGCACGGTCACCGAGGCCAGGTCGTTGAAGACCCGCATGGGCGCGCCGTTCTCGATCCCGCGCTCGGCGGCATCGCCGTCGTTGATGTGCGCAACGGGCTCGCCCCGGATCGTGCCCAGGATGACTTTGTGGGTGCTGTTCATGGAGTTGACGCTCCAGCGGGGATGGCCGCTGGTGATCTCGAAGGGATGCTCTCCCCCCTGCGCCGGCGCGTCCTTGTGCACCGGAAGCTCCTCTCCCGCCTCCAGGAACCACTCGTGGTCGATGTAGAACTGAGCGCGGCGGGTGAGCGTGGGGAAGGGCTCCTTCTTCTCGGTCTGCCAGCGGAACGGAGAGTGGGTCTCGTTGGGCAGCAGGTCCGAGGCCTGGGCCAGGGCCATGGGGGAGCGCCCCCAGCCCGTGAAGCGCACCCACCCCGTCTCGCGCAGGGACTCCAGGGTGGTCTCGGCGGGAATGTTTCCCAGCACCGCCGAGTCGCGGACCATTTCGTCGATGACCGCGTCGTCGTCGGCCAGGGCGCCGTGGAAGGAGATGTCCTCGTAGAGCGTGTCCAGGCGGACGGTCTCGCCGTTCGGCTTCTGGATCTCGACGAGACCGCGTCCCTTCGCCCGCTCGGCCAGCTTTTGCGCCAGCATCAGGGTGATCTGCCACTCGGAGCGGGCTTCCCCCTGCGGCTCGACGGCGCGGTCCGAGAGCGTGAGGTTCATGACGTCGGGCGTCGTGTAGGGGAAGTTCGGCTTCTCGTAGTGCTGGGCAGCGGGCAGCACGATGTCCGAGTGGAGGCCGGTGGTGGTCATGCGCCAGTCCACGGACACGATCATGCGAAGCTTGGGCCACAGATGCTCCAGCAGCATGCGCTGGCCGCCGCGCTGGCGCCGTAGCAGGTTGCCCCCGATCTCGAAGAGCACCCGGGGCGGCGTGTCCGCCGACGGCCGGACGTGGCCCTGCCACCAGCCCTTCTCGGTGGCCTCCTCGACGTACTCGGTCAGGGAGCGCCGCATGGAGGGATCGTTCCAGCTCGCGCGGCTCCAGGCCTCACGGTAGCCGCAGTGGTGGTACCAGAAGAAGGCGGAGGGGACGGCGCCCATGGGCAGGGCGCCGCCGTAGCCCAGCTCCGCCACCACCATCTCCTCGGTGAGGGTCGGGTCCTGGGCGCGCATGGCGTCCAGAACCGCTGTCTGGGCGACGGCCATCTCCCGGGTCGCGTCCTGTCCGGGGCGGGGCTTGCCGCCCAGCAGGAACGGACCGTCGAACATCCCCACCGCCCAGCTGCGAATGCCGGTGCCCTTCTTCCCCC
>JBDLIK010000333.1:0-4571 GCA_039714895.1 Myxococcota bacterium
TGGCTGCCCGATGCCGCCTGGGGGGTCCTGGGGCTCGCCCTGGCCCTGGTGCCGGTGCTCTTCTGGCTGGGCTCCGAGGTGGGCGCCGCGAGCCTGTGGCGCGAGATCGTCGCGCGTCCCATCGAGATGACGACGCTCCAGAGCAAGCCGATCCCCGACCTCTTCCTGCCGGGTTGGAACCGGACGCAATGGCCCGCCTTCTTCGCCGCCCTGCTCTTTCGTATCTGCGCGCTCACGTATCTGGGATATCTCGTGGTGCTCGCTGGACGCTGGTGGCGCGCGTTCGCGCGGCGGGAGAGCTTCGACCAGCCTCTGCTGCTGGCGGTGGTGGTCTGGGGCAGCCTCTACTTCCTGCGATCCCTGGGGCGCTCCGACGAGCCTCACCTCGCCTCCACCCTGCCCCCCTTCTGTCTGCTCGTAGCGCACGCGACCTCCGTCGGCCTGGGACGTCTGTCTGCGTGGAGAGGGAAGGGGAGCGCACGGACGGCCTGGGCGGTCGCGGCCGGGGTGTTCGCGCTGTGGGTGGCGGTCAGCGGCTCCCAGCGCGTGCTCGACCCCGCCTACCTGGGCACCCAACCCCTGGCCGCGCTCGACGGCACCGTGCGCACCCGGCCCGGGCACCGCTGGGTGGATCCGAAGGTCGAGCGAATCCTGGCCGAGACGGGTCCCGAGGATCGGATCCTGGTGCTCGGCCCTCAGTCGATGTTCCACGTACTCACGGGCCGCCGCGGGCCCGGCCGGGCCGACGTGCTCATGCCCGGGACCTTCCGCGGCGAGGCGGAAGAGCGGGTCTTCCTCGCCCAGCTGGAGCGGGACCCTCCCGCCGTCGTGATCCGCCCGCAGTGGCCCTTCGACTTCCAGGTCGCACGCTCGCTGGCGCACACGGCGCCACGGGTGAACGATTGGGTCGAGGCGCGCTACGAGCTCCGCGGCGACGCGGACCGCTTCGGGCTGCTGCTGCCCCGGAAGCCGCCGGACCGAAGCGATTCGGACGGCGGGCCGGGCCCGGCGGGCGGGCGGTAGAGCGCGGCATGTTCGGGACCTTTCGCTACGTCCTCGCCCACATGGTGGTGGTGAGCCACCTGTGGCGATCGATCAGCCTCTGGGCGGGTGCCTACGCGGTGTTCGGGTTCTTCCTGCTCTCCGGATACCTGATGGCGTTGGTGCTGGACCGGACGTACGGCTTCGCTCCCCGGGGCCTGGCCCGCTTTCTCGGCAACCGCGCCTTGCGCATCTATCCCCCGTTCCTCGCCGTGGCCGCCCTCGCCGTCGCGGTCACCGCCCTGCTCCCCGAGGCGACGCGCTCCATCTCGCTGATGCGGATCCCCCTGGGCTTCGAGGCCTGGGCACGAAACCTCCTGATCCTGGGCGTGCACCTGGACCCGATGCACTACTCGCGGCTGATCCCGCCCGCATGGTCCATCGACATCGAGCTCTGCTTCTACGTCGCCATGGCCCTGGGGCTGGCCCGGCGCCGTCTGGCGCTGCCCTGGTTCGGAGCCAGCGTGGCCTACACGCTCTACCTCGTGGCGACCGGCGAGTCCTTCAACGCGCGCTACTCGAACCTGGCCGCCGCGTCGCTGCCCTACAGCACCGGGGCGCTGCTCTACCACTACCGCGAGCCTCTGCGACGCGTGCTCTCGGGGCCGGGGCATGCCCCCGTCGCCCTCGGCCTGTTCCTGGCGAACGCCGCATTCGGTCGCTGGTTCTTCAACGTCTTCGTGAGCGGGTTCTACCTCTCCCTGGCCTGCACGGCCTACGCGGTGGTCTCCCTCGGGGCTCTCGATCCCCGGCGGCTGCCTCGGTGGCTCCGGAAGCTGGACGAGTTCCTCGGGGACCTCTCCTACCCGGTCTTCCTGTGCCACTGGAGCATGGCGGTGGTGGTGGCCTCCCTGGGCCTCGCAGAAGAGAGGGGGGCGGCGCTGTTCTGGGGGTCCCTGCCCCTGGTGAACCTATGTGCCTGGGGGATCCACCGAGGCGTGGAGCAGCCCCTGAACCGGCTCCGGGCGCAGATTCGAAGGCGCGCCCCAGGCCCGGCGCGGGACACGAGAGCATGACGAGAGTCGTGCAAGCCCTCGCACGCGTCTCGCTGATCCTCGTCCTCGGCTGCTCCCCATCGGGCACGCTCGAGCGCGTGGTGCTCGTCAGCATCGATACGCTGCGCGCAGACCACGTGGGCTGCTACGGCGCGCGGCGGGCGCACACCCCCACCCTCGACGCCCTCGCGCGGGAGGGGGTTCGCTTCGAGACGGCCATCTCGCCCACCCCGATCACGCTGCCCTCCCACACCACCCTGCTGACGGGCCTCGAGCCTCCGCGCCACGGGGTGCGCCACAACGGCATCTTCCGACTCGCGGACGACATCCCCACCCTCGCCGAGCGCTTCCAGGAGGCCGGATTCGCCACCGCGGCCTTCCTCGGCACCGTCGTGCTCGACCGTCAGCATGGCCTGGACCGGGGCTTCGATGTCTACGACGACCAGATGTCACTGCGTGTCGCGGCTCAGTTCGGCCATTCCGAACGCACTGCCGACCAGGTGACGGATGCGGCCCTCGCGTGGCTCTCATCCGCGCCGCCCCGCTTCTTTCTCTGGGTGCACCTCTACGACCCCCACGGCAACTACGACCCCCCGCCTGGGTTCGCGGCTGCCTTCCCGGCCGACCCCTACGCGGGCGAGATCGCCTTCACGGATGCGGAGCTCGGCCGGTTCCTGGCCGCCCTGCACCACCGGTTTCCCGACGGAGGAACCGCCGTATTGGTGACGAGCGATCACGGGGAGAGCCGCGGCGAGCACGGAGAGATCTCGCACTCCCTCACGATCTACGACGCCACCCAGCGCGTACCCCTGCTGCTCCGCGCACCGGGCCTGCCGGCCGGCCACGTCGTCGCGGAGCCCGTCGGGTTGGTGGACGTCGCACCGACCCTGCTGGGCCTGGCAGGCCTGGCGCCACTGCCCGAGACCCAGGGTATGGATCTCCGGGATCTGGTCGAGGGCCGATCGACCGGCGATCGCGCGCTCTACGTCGAGACCCTGGCACCCCAGTTCGACTTCGGCTGGAGCGCGCTGCTCGGTCTGCGCAGCGAGACGTTCAAGTACGTGCGGGCGCCGAGACCGGAGCTCTACGACATCTCCGGGGACCCCCACGAGCTCCGCAACCTGGCGGACGCGCAGCCGGACCGCGTCGCGCAGCTCGACTCCCAGCTCGCGGAGCGCCTGGCCCGGCCGCGGCAGGCGGCGTCCCGGCTCGAGCCCGGCGCCGAGCGCCGCGGACAGCTCGAGGCGCTCGGCTACCGGGTCTCCGAGCGCGTCCCCGATGCGTCGCTCGGTCGGACCGTGGGCACTGACCCGAAGGACGGTCTCCCCCTCATGCTGACCCTGCTCCAGGCGATGACCCTCACGGCGGAGCATCGACACGCCGAGGCCCTGGCGCTGCTGGAGCCCCTGGAGGGCGGGGGCTACTTCCTGGAGGTCCACCGGGCCAACTCGGCGCTCAACACGGGCCGCCTGGCGGATGCGGAGCGCTGGGCGCGCGAGGCGGTGGAGCTGGGCTCGGAGGACATGGGGACCCACCTCGTCCTCGGCTTGATCCTCGAGGAACTGGGGCGTCTCGACGAGGCCGAGGAGGCCTTCGCGCGCGCCCGCGCGCGAGACGCTGCGAGCGGGTCGCCCCTGGTCGCACTGGGGAGGCTCGCCGAGGGCCGCGGGGACCGCGCCCAGGCCTCGCAGCTCTACAGAGAGGCGGCTTCGCGGCGGGGCTCGAGCGCCGAGGCGCAGTGGCACCTGGCGGCGCTCCACATCGAGGACGGTGAGGCGGGGCAGGCCCGACGGCTGCTCGCGGAGCTACCCGCGGGTGCGGTCGAGGAGCCGGAGCCGAGCGTCCGGCTGGCACGGGCCGAGCAGCAGGCGGGGCGCGCCGAAGCCGCTCGCGCGCGACTGGCCGCGGCAAGGCAGAGGTGGCCCCACTCCCGATGCGTCGCGGAGGCATGGACCTCCCTGGAGGCGGACGAGCCCCCGGAGCAGAAGCGGCAGCCGTAGTGGGCTGCGAACCCGCAGCCCAGCGGAGGGCCTAGCGCTTCCGGCGCAGCCGCCGGTGCCCGAGGAAGCCCACCACCGCGGCGGCGCTCGCGAAGGCGAGGCCCGCCGCGGGCTCAGGCGCGGATATCACCATGACCGCGAACCCCGGCAGGTTCCCGGCGACGTTCGTGATCGACTGGAAGCCGGAGACCAGTGTCAGGGGCCCGGCGTGGCCCGCCGTCCGGGCGTCGGTGCCCGCCTGGGTCACGGTGTTGATGATGTTGGTGCCCGGAGTCGTCGAGGTGATGCCCGTGACCACGGCGGTGCCCGCCGTCCAGCCCTGGCCCTTCACCGTGATGGCGATGCCGCCGGAGACCGCGACGGTGCTCAGGTTGGCGGCGTCGCCGACCACTGACAGCGGAATCTGAAGGTTGAAGAGCTGGAGGATGTTCACCAGCGTGCTTCCGACCAGACCACCGTCGCAGCCGAGCGGCCCAGTCGTGTTGCACATGTTCGTACCGTTCCCGAACCCGGCCAGCGTCAATCCACTGATCTG
>JBDLIK010000334.1:0-4570 GCA_039714895.1 Myxococcota bacterium
CGCTCGCGCTCGGCCTCGGGAACGCCCGGGCCACGGTCGAGCACCCGGAGCCGGGCGCCGCGGCCCTCGGGCCGGGGCTCCAGCTGCGCCTCGATGGGCGCGCCCGCTCCGTGGCGGCGGGCGTTCTCGAAGAGGTTGCGGGCGAGCCGACGCAGGAGTCGCGGTTCACCCCGGATGCGCACCGGCTGACCCGCCGCCGTGGCATCCTGGCGGGCGGCCTCCTCGGCGACGAGGGCGAGCAGATCCACCTCCTCCGGCTGGCCCAGGTCGGCCCCTGCCTCCAGCCGGCTGGCCAGCAGGAGCTCCTCGATCAGGTCGTCGAGCTCGGCGATGTCCCGCGCCATCCGCTCGCACACCTCCTCGCGCTCGTCTCCGCCGAGTAGCTCGATGGCCACGCGCAGGCGCGCCAGGGGAGAGCGCAGCTCGTGGGAGGCGCCGGCCAGGGTGCTGCGCTGGGCAGCCACCAGACGTTCGATGCGCTCGGCCGAGCGGTTGAAGCTGCGCGCCAGCTCCGCGATCTCGTCGTGCCCCTCGGCCTCCACCCGTGCCCCGAGGTCGCCCGCTCCCAGAGCGTCCACGCGCCGGCGCAGGCGTTCAAGGCGCCGCGTGAGCCGCCGCGCCAGCGGGTAGGCCGCCACCGCGACCGCCGCGCCCAGCAGCGCCAGTCCGGCCAGCCACTCGCCGCCGTGTGGAGGGTGCCGCCCGCGCATCACCAGCCAGCGGCCGTCGTCGAGGCGCAGCGCCGTGGCGCGCCCGCCGCGGGACCTGCGCCAGTGGCTGTCCCGTGCGTCGAGATGGGGCAGCGGAAGAGGGTCTCCCACCCCAGCGATGCGCTCTCCGTCCAGCCCGTATACGGTCATCGACCCGGGAATCTGCAGCGCCAGCCGTTCGAGAGTGGCCTGCACCTCGGCCGGCGGGCGGTCCACCGCCGGGATCACCTCTGCGAGCAGCGCCCGTGTCTCGAAGAACCAGCGATGCTCCTCCGGGCCCGCCGCCAGCCAGGCCCCGACGACCAGCACGCCGAAGAGCAGCAGCGCCGCCAGCAGAGCCGCGTAGATCTGGAGATAGAGACGCCGCATCAGGACTCGTCCTGGCTGCGGGCAAACACATAGCCTGCACCCCGCACGGTGATGAGCCGCCGCGGCCGTCGGGGATCGTCCTCGATCGCCATGCGGATGCGCGAGACGTGGACATCGATGCTGCGGTCGAAGGCCTCGAGGGAACTGCCCCGCACACGCTCCATCAGTTCGTCGCGGGACATGACCCGACCGGCGTTCTCGGCCAACGCCAGGAGCAGGGAGAACTGGTGACTGGTGAGCGGGCGCTCGTCTTCGTCCACCCGGACGCCCCGCGCGTCCCGGTCGATCTCCAGGCGGCCGAAGCGAAGGACGCTTGCGCGTCGCGCACCCCGGCGCAGGATGGCCCGCAGGCGCGCCAGCAGCTCGCGGGGGTTGAAGGGCTTCGGGAGATAATCGTCGGCTCCCAGCTCGAGCCCCACGATTCGGTCCGTATCGTCTCCCCGGGCGGTCAGCATCAGCACCGGGATCTCGGACTCACCCCGCACCCGACGGCAGAGCTCGAAGCCGTCGCCGTCGGGAAGCATCACGTCGAGCAGCAGCGCGTCGAAGACGCCCTGGCGAAGGGTGGAGAGCCCCTTTTCGGCGCTGGCTCGGGCGACGAGTTCGAAGCCCGCCCGGCCCAGGTACTCCCCCAGCATTCGCGAGAGCACCTCGTCGTCGTCGATCATCAGCACGCGGGGCGACATGCCCTCGAAGCTACCACTTGTGGGGACCGATCCGGGCAGAGCCCGGATCGACCACAGCTTCGCTCGGCTGCGCCTCGCTGCGCGCGCCTGTCGGCGCTTGCCTCGTCCTCTCAGCGATGCAGGTGGTCCGCCCACTCGCGGATCTCCACGCGTTGCTCGGGGGTCAGCACCTCGGCCACCTCCACCAGCGCCACGGCCAGCTTCGCCGAGGCTTCATCGGCCAGGGCGAGCTCCTCGACCCGGATCGATTCGATGGCCGCCGGGTCGATGACCGGGGCCGTGAAGAGCTCGATGATCTCGTCGTGGTGGGCCCGGTGGCGGCTGCGCAGGGCGTAGAGATCGTCCACCGACCCATCGAGGATCTCGACGATGCGATCCTTCTGTGTGTCCGTCGCATCGAGGCGGTCGAGAACCCAATCGGTGTGGCGCTCGATGTGCTCCCGGGCGGATTCGGGATCGCCGAAACCGTGGCGTCCGTGGCCGAAGCCGTGGCCGCGGGTACAGGACACGAAGGCGCTCAGCAGAAGCGCGCTCACGAGTGTGAGCGGAATCGTGATCAAGAGCACCTGCCGACGCGTGTTGCGGGAGCCCGCATCCTCGGGGATTCGGTCAGACATGGTCTTCTCCTGTTGCGGCGGGGCAGTGCGCCTGCACCGCCGCGATGTGTTCGTTGCGGATCTCGCTCCGCGCCACCCTGATCTCGATGAAGCCCAGGGTCTCGAGCAATGCGATCAGCTCCTCGAGCTGGGTCTCGGTCATGCCGTAGCGCGAACGGTCGTAGCGGCCCACGTCGGCACGGTGCATGCGGTGCGCGATCACCAGGCGGCCCGCCGGCTCGAGCGTGCGGTGGATCTCGCGCAGTCCTTCCTCGGCGGAGATCCAGAACTTGAGGGAGTTGACGCTCATGGCTCGGCTGAAGGATGCGTCGTCGAAGGGAAGCTTGCAGGCGTCGCCGATCCGGAGGTCGACGCGACCGGCGGCGACGGCGCTGCGATTGCGTCGGAGCGCCTGCCGGCACATCACCTCCGAGGCATCGATGCCCGCCACCCGACCCTGAGTCGCGCGTGCCGCCACCCGCTCCACGCCGAGGCCCGGCCCGTAGCCGACGTCCAGGACGCGGTCCCGGGGACGGATGTCGAGAAGCTCGACGACCCAGTCGTTGAGGGGTCCGTTCCTGCGGGCCATCATGCGGCCGGCGACGTGGCCCAGCGCTCCGCGGGGCCGGGCGAACTGGCGAAGGGCGTTCTGCATCATGTGACGGAGCCTAGGGAGCGCCCGTTTCTCTCGTTCGTCTCCGGGGTAAAGTTGTGTAAAGCACGGAGTCCCGACCCAGCATGAGCGCGTGGCTGCGAAAGGCCTTCGGGCGCCCTCCCTCCCTCCCTGCTGTCGTCGTCCTCGCGACCCTGGCAGGTCTGGGACTCCGCCTCGCCACCCTTCCCGACTTCTCGATCGGGGGCGACGAGCTCTGGACGCTCAAGTGGATCCAGCTTCCCCCCGGAGAGATACTGACCCAGTTCAGGTCGGGTCTGACCATGCACCTCTACCTGCTTCTCTTGAAGGCCTGGAGTAGTCTGTTCGGTAGCTCGCCCGCGGTCCTCAAGGTCCCTTCGCTCGTGGCCGGCGTCGCTTCAATCCCGGTTCTGTACTGGTTCGGGCGACGGTGGACGGACGAAGGCGCTGCCCAGCTCGCCGCCACTCTCGCGGCCATAAGTCCGGTTCTCATCTTCAGCTCTCGCTTCGCTCGGACCTACGCCATGCTCACACTCGTGGCCCTTCTCGCCATGAGCTTCGTGCTGCAAGCCAGCCGGAACCCGACACGGAAGAGTCTCGCGACTCTCACGGTTCTCAACTTTCTGGGGCTCGCTCTCAGCCTCAATTTCGCGTACATGCTCATCGTTCAAGCAGGTTTCCTGTGCTTGGACTATTCCCACCTCGGCCGTCGTACGACGCTGCGGGTAGCGCTCTCTCTGGGGTTGGCCACCCTGCTCGCATTGGGCTTCTACTCGCAGATGCTCGATGACATCCTCGCGTTTGGTGCGGAGCACAGAATCCCTCGCTACCGACCCCACATCATCGTAGGATCCTTGGCGCAGATCCATCCTCTGTTCCCGGGCGTCTTCGTCATGCTCTCTGTGTTGGGAGCTCTCCACGCCTGGCGCAGAGGCTTGCCGGCGGCGAAGCTCCTGACTCTCTGTGCGATACTGCCGCCGGTCCTCTACCTGCTGCAGCGCTCCCCTCTCGGGGACTCGTCAATCAGTCGCTACCTGATTCCCACCCTGCCGGCCTGGCTTCTGCTCACGGCCATCGGGGCGAGGCGACTGATTTCCATCGTTCCTCACCGAGCCGCGAAACGGCACTCCGTCGCGATCGCGGCGGGCCTCCTTCTTGTAGCGCACGCGGTACACCCGCGTTTTCGCTACGACGTCCTCGTTGCGCCCATGGCTACGAGCACGTTGCAGGCGAAAGTCGTGGAGAGGTTCGAGCCAGGCGACGTGGTCAGCTTCTTCCCCCGCGTCTACGAGCCGCTGTTTGTAGGGAATCCGCGCCTCAACGCCGTTCCGCTCGAGCACCTCATCTTCGAGCCTTCCTCCGCGCAGCCGGCTCGGCTGCTGATCGTCACGGCGCGCCTGGCGGAGGCCCGGGGCACCTGGTCGCGCCACTTCGAGATCGAGGAGGTAGCCCCGCCCGGGTACAAACAGGCGTTCGACCTGCTGATCTCCCACCGCCTCGAGAGCGGGTCGGAGGCTTTCGTCGATCCTCTGCGGACGTACCTGCAGGGGTGGATCGACGCCGCTCAGATTCGAT
>JBDLIK010000335.1:0-4565 GCA_039714895.1 Myxococcota bacterium
ACGACCTTTGCGAACATCGCGCTCGTGCGCCAAGGGGACCTCAACAGCTGGACGACGAGCTTGAACCGTACGGACGGAGGCAACCTCGGGGGCCTCACCAGCACGGTGGCCACCACCCTCAGCAGCACCTTCCGCTGGAAGCCGGCGGAGAAGTGGGATCTCTCCTTTTCCGGGTTCTATGTCAGACGCGAGTCGGCCACCGAGAGCACGCAGATCGTGAATGTGTACGTTCCGGTGGGCACTGGGGACGCTCCCAATGCGGCCGTCCTCTCCCTCTGTACCATCGACAATCCCTGCAACGGTGTCGCCGACGAATCCGGGGAGCGGCGGGTCGTCAAGCTGGACAACGCCGTCGACATCGATACCTGGTCCCTGCGGTTTCAGGCCACCCGCCTGATCACACGGAAGCTCTCGGCCGTGATGAATCTTTCCTACATCGACCAGACGAACGACAGTCAAGCCCTCGCTAGCGCGAGCACCTTCGATGCCTGGAGACTCAACTTGTCGTTCGTCTACCGATTCGAGCCGATCGCCTTCTAGCCGGAGATTCCCATGGACGTGAACGAAGGAATCCAGTTCGAAGATCTCTCGGGGACCCTGCGGCGCCATCGGTCCCTCATCCTCTGGGTCACCGGCATCGTATTCGGGGCGGCCATCTTCGTCGCCTCGGTGCTGCCCAACGAGTACGTGGCGGAGGCGACCCTGATGGTGGAGCCTCAAACGATCTCCGAGCATCTGGTGGGGACGAGCCAGGGCGGCACCGACCTGACCCAGCGCCTCAACCTGATGGCCACGGAGATCCTGAGCCGCTCGAGGCTCTCCCGCATCATCGACGATCTCGAGCTCTATCCCGAGGCCTCGAAGGAAATGACCCGGGAGGAGGTCATCGAGCTGATGCGCGATCACATCCTCGTCCTGCCGGTGCTGCCGGAGCTCGAGGTCGAGGACCCGAGGGACCAGGTGGTCGACACCTTCCAGATCGTCTACCGCGCCGACAATCCCAGGGTCGCAGCCGACGTGACGAACCGCCTGGCCAGCGACTTCCGCGAGGAGCACATCAAGACGCGTACCCGGACCTCGGGCGAGACCTCGGAGTTCCTCGAGGCGGAGCTCGGCCGGCTGGCCACACGGATCGCGGAGGTAGAGGAGCGCGTGGCCGCCGTGAAGTCCCAGAACAGTGGCAGCCTCCCCGAGGACCTCGTCCACAATCAGGTGCTGCGCCAGCGCACCTTCGATCAGCTCCGCGAGGCGGAGCGGGACCGGGCGGAGGCCGAGAGCGACGCCGCCTTCTATCGCCAGCAGTCCCTTTCTGCCCCCACGTTGGTGGATCCCCGGGTGACCAGCCCGGAGCAGAAGCTGCAGACCCTCGAGCTGCGCATTGCCGAGTACCGCTCCCTGGGCTTCACCGACAAGCACCCCGACATCATCGCGACGAAGCAGGAGATCGAACAGCTCCGCGCCGGCCTCAGCGGCCCGCAGCAGGAGCCGGAGGGTGACGAAGAGGCGCCGCCCCGCTCCGTCGCCCAGCAGAACGCCGAGGGGGAGGAGCAGCGGGCGACGCTGCGCATCCGGGCCACGGAGGGCGACATCGCGCGCCTCAAGGAGCAGATTGCGCTGGCGGATGCCCGCCTGGCGGCGACGCCGCGGGTAGCAGAGCGCCTCGACGCCCTCAGCCGGGAGTACGAACACCTCTACACCAGCTACCAGCAGTTCAGCGCCAAGCGACTCGAGGCTGCAGTCTCCGCCAACATCGAGCGCCAGGTGAAGGGCGAGCGATTCCGCGTGCTCGAATCAGCCGTCGCCAACCCGACCCCCGCGTCTCCCAACCGGCCCCTGATCGTGGTGATGGGGCTGTTGGTGGGCCTCGCCATGGGCTCAGGGCTGGCGCTGGCGCGCGAGACGATGGACAGCTCCTTCCACGCGCCCCGGCGGCTCCAGGCAGCCCTGCAGATTCCGGTCCTGGCCGCGATTCCCGAGATCCTGCTGGACCAGGATCGCGTGCGGCAGCGGCGCCGTCGCATGCGCACGGCGGCACTGGCAAGCGCGCTGGCGATGCTGGTGCTGGCGGGCTCTAGTGTCGGCTACGTGGTGGTCAACGGCGTCCCCGGGCCCCTCCAGGCGCTCACCGGCGGGGACGAGGAATCGGCCGAAGAGGCCGGGGCCACCGAAAGCTGAGGACGGGGCCAGGATGTACGAAGAATACTACGAACTGCTGCGCAGTCCCTTCGAGATGACGCCGGACCCGGCCTTCCTCTACCTGGGGGAGGTCCACCAGGAGGGTCTGTCGACACTCGCCTATGCGGTCCGGGCCCGGAAGGGGTTCGTGATGCTCACGGGTGAGGTGGGCACGGGCAAGACCACGTTGCTCCAGGCGCTGCTCTCCCAGCTCGATGCCGACACGGCTTCCGCCTTCATCTTCAACCCGTGCCTCGAGCCCCTCGACTTCCTGCGAATGCTCCTCGAGGAGTACGGCATCGAAGAGCCCCGTCGGACCAAGGCCGACTACCTGCTCGCGCTCAACCACTTCCTGATCGGGCGCCTGGAACGCGACCTCCCGACCCTGCTCATCGTGGACGAGGCCCAGAACCTTTCGTCCGAGATGCTGGAGGAGGTCCGCCTGCTCTCGAACCTGGAGACTCCCCGCTCGAAGCTCCTCCAGATCATTCTGGTGGGCCAGCCGGAGCTCGCGGAGATGCTGGCCCAGCCGGGCCTCCGCCAGCTCCGCCAGCGCATCGTGATGCGCCACCGGCTGGTGCCCTTCACGGCCCGCGAGACCGAGGAGTACATCTCGGAGCGGCTGCGCCTGGCGGGCTACACCGGCAAGGGCATCTTCAAGGGCTCCGCCCTGCGAGCGATCCACGAGGTGACGGGCGGCATTCCCCGCCTCGTGAACGTCGTATGCGATTCCGCCCTGCTGCTGGGTTACGCTCGAGACTGGCCGAGCCTCTCTCGGGCTGCGATTGGCGAGGTCGCATCGGATCTGGAGCTCCCGGCTCCCGGCTCCCCGTCGGAGACGGAGTGGGAGCCGGAGCAGGCGCCGAAGTCACGCTGGACCTCGCCATGGCGACGTCCCGGACGATCGGCCAGGAGAGGCTGATGGGCAAGGTCTACGACGCGCTGCGACGTGCGGAGGCACAGCGGTCCGAGGCGGGGGACGATCCCCGGGCTCGGGTTCCGTCCGTGGTCTCCACCCTGGATCGAGCGAAGGTTCGCGTCCAGGCGCCGTTCTGGCAGCGTTGGCTCGGACGCAAGCGGCGACTGGTGCTCGAGGACGGCACGGCGCTGAACAAGCGGAGGATCTCGCTGCTGCGCCCGGACTCCTTCGTAGCCGAGCAATTCCGGACCCTGCGCGCGCGAATCGACTCGATCTCCGCGGAGCATCCCATCCGCAGCATCGCCATGACGAGCGCCGTGGCCGGTGAGGGCAAGACCGTGTCGGCGGTGAACTTCGCACTGGTGAACGCCATGAGCGTCGGTCGGCGCGTCCTGCTGATCGACTGCGACCTGCGCAATCCCAAGGTCCACGCGGCCCTCGGGCTCCAGCCTGAAGCCGGCCTTGCCGAGGTGCTGCTGGATCGGGCGAACCTCGCCGACGCGATCACCAAGGTGGAGGGCGTGAGCCTCGAGGTCCTCCCGGTGCGCGGCCAGCCCGCGAACCCGTCGGAGCTGCTGGCCTCGGATCGCATGAGGGCGCTGGTGGAAGAGGTGTCTCAGACCTACGATCGAGTCGTGCTGGACACTCCGCCGGTCCTCGCGCTGCCCGATGCCAAGACCGTGAGCGACTACTGTGATGCGATCCTGCTGGTCGTCCAGGCCGGCTCGACCGCCACCGTCGACATCTCCGCGACCCTGGAGGTCCTCGATCGTCGCCGCGTACTCGGCGTGGTCCTGAACGGCGTGGAGGATGCCTCGGACCACTATGGATATCCTGGCTGAGCGAACGCCTCTCCTTCTCGGCAACGGAGCGCCCCATTGACCCTGGTGACCATCCTCGCGCCTCTCCTTGTGGCGCTCGGTGTGGCCGCCCTGGCCGCCCCGGCGGTGGGCCGCCTTGCCGCTGCCCTGGGAGTGGTGGACCAGCCCACGGCCCGCTCGGTGAACCGCCGACCGGACATCCCGCTGATGGGAGGGCTGGCAGTCGGCCTCGCCTTCTACGTGGGGCTCGGGCTCGCCGTCATCCTGCTGGACGAGTCGGTGCCTCTCCAGGGGCACATCGACGGGATCTTCCTCGGGGGCAGCCTCCTGCTGCTGGTGGGGGCCTTCGACGACCGCTGGAGCCTGCGGCCGGGGTTCAAGTTGGCCTGTCAGGTGCTGGCCGCGGGGATCGCAATCTTTCACGACTTCCGCATCATCCAGGTGACCGACCCGGTCTCGATGACGGTGATCGCCTTCCCCGAGTGGACCGTATGGGTGGTGACCGCCGTGTGGATCGTCGGGATCACGAACGCGCTCAACCTGATGGATGGTCTCGACGGCTGTGCAACCGGCGTCGGGGCCATCATCGCCGCTACCCTCACCTTCATCTGCTGGCAGGCGGGCCTTCCCGTCGGCACGGTGATCGGTGT
>JBDLIK010000336.1:0-4560 GCA_039714895.1 Myxococcota bacterium
CCCGCCTTCTTGCCGGAACCCTTTCCGCCCGAGGCCGCGTCCGCATCGGCGCGCGCCCCGCTCCGAGGCGGAAACTCGAAGCCGTGGCGACCGTTCTTGCGCAGGACCAACGTGGCGGAGAAGGGGCGGCCGTAACGCGATGTGAAGTCCGTGAGGAGCTCGGTGCGCCCGGTGTCCAGGTAGACCTGCGCCTCCTCGCGCAGGATCTCGCGCTTGCAGATCGTGCGGGGAAACGCGAAGCCGCAGGGCTTCGGGGCGTCGGCGTTCTCGCCTCCCTCGGCCTGCTTGAGCTGGCGCTCGCAGACGAACTGGGTGGGAGACTCGATGACCGCGCAGTCCTCGGCGAAGGGGCAGCGTCCGAGCGGATCCGGGTTCACCTCGTACTCCGGCTGGTCGCTGGCCGACGCTTCGTCATAGCCCTCGGAGCGCACCTTGACCGTCCGGGTCTCCGGGTCGATCTCCAGGTGGCCCCGATAGAGGCGCCCGCTCCGCGCCATGAACCCGTCCAGGGTCCCGGTGCGACCCTCCTCGAGCAGCTTGCTCGCCGAGGCTCGATCGAGGTAGCGGCCCGAGACGTCCTTCCAGAGCAGCAGCGGGCAGGTCTCGCTCTTGCAGTCGGGGTCGGCCTTGGCCTCCCGGGGCAGCGAGGGATCCTTCCGGCAGGTGTAGAACCAGGCCTGCTCGACCACCTCGACTCCGCCGTAGGGACAGGTTCCGATGGGAGGCTCGCTTCCGTAGAGCTCTTCGTACTCGAAGGTGCGCGCGCGCTCGACGATCTCGCTCGCGTACTCCTTCATCTCGTTCATGAAGTCGCCCGCGGCGCGGCGCCCGCGTTCGACGTCGAGCAGACGCGATTCGATCTCACCGGTGAGCTGCGGAGAGGCCAGCCGGTCGATGTGCACCCGCTTGAGGGCGTCGATCAGTCGGATGCCCTTCACCGTGGGTCGCAGGGTCTTGCCCACCCGCACGGCGTACCCCTTGCCGATCAGGTTCTCGATCACCTCGGCGCGGGTGGCCGGGGTTCCGATGCCCTTCTCGTGGAGGACCGCCGCGAGATCTTCGTCCTCGATCTGCTGGCCCGCGTTCTCCATGAGCGAGAGCAGCCTGGCCTCGGTGATGCGCGGCCGCGGCTTCGTCTCTTCCGCGGCCAGCTCCGCGCCGACGCTCTCCACGGGCACGCCGCTCACCTCCGCCTGGCCCGGAGCCAGCGGCGGCAGCACCTCCACCTCCTCGTCCTCGGTTCCGCCTCCGGCGAGCACGGCCCGCCAGCCGAGCTCCTGCAGAGAGCGAGAGCGGGTGCGGAAGTGCTCTCCCTCGACCTCGGTGCTGCGCTCGACCCGCTCCCAGACCGCCGGCGGGTGGAAGGCTCCCAGGAAGCGACGGGTCACCAGGTCGAAGAGGCGCCGGGGGTCCCCGGAGAGGGGACCCTCGGGAAGGACGCCGGTGGGGATGATGGCGAAGTGGTCCGAAATACCCGAGTCATCGAAGACGCGCTTCTGGTTCTGGAGCCCCGCTTCGCGCAGGTGCGCCGCGGCGCGGGCATAGTCCGGGAAGCCCTCGGCGGCTCCGTGGCCCGCCGCCCCGGCCAGGCTCTCCAGCACCCCGTCCACGGTCTCCCGGTAGTCCTCAGGCAGGCAGCGCGAGTCGGTGCGGGGGTAGGTGAGGATCTTGTATCCCTCGTAGCAGCGCTGGGCAGCGTTCAGCGTCCGCCGTGCCGACCAGCTGAAGCGCCGGTTGGCCTCACGCTGCAGGCTGGTCAGATCGAAGAGCGGAGGGGCCGACTCGCGGGAAGGCTTGCGGGTCTCCGCGGCGGTCCCCGATCTCCCCTGCACGGCCTCCAGAACCGCCTGGGCCCGGGCCTCCTCGAAGATCCGATCGTCCTTCCGCTCGTCGTCCTCGTCGGCCCGGAACTCGGGGTCGAACCAGGTGGCCTCGTAAGCGACGCCCTCGTGCTCGAAGCGGGCCGTCACACGCCAGTAGGGGCGCGGCACGTGGGCCAGCACCTCCAGCTCGCGGCCCACCAGGATGGCCAGCGTCGGGGTCTGCACCCGGCCCGCCGACCAGGCCCCCCGCTCGCGGCGACTCTTGAAGCGCTTGGTGAGCGCACGGGTGGCATTCATCCCGATCAGCCAGTCCGATCGCGCCCGGCACTGCGCCGCCGCCGCCAACCCCTCCAGCTCCTCGCCCGGCCGCAGGCCCTGGAACCCGTTGCGGATCGCTTTGGTCGTCATCGATTGGAGCCACAAGCGCTGGATCGGCTTGCTGCTGCCGAGGAAGTCCACGATCTCCCGGAAGATGAGCTCCCCCTCCCGACCGGCGTCGCAGGCGTTCACCACGGTGTCCACGTCGTCCCGCTCGAGGAGCTTCCGGATCACGCGAATGCGGTCGCTCTGCCCCTTCTTCTTCTTGAGGCCGAAGTTCTCCGGAAGGATGGGGAGATTGGCGAGCGTCCAGCGCTTGTACTCGGGATCCACCTCCTCCGGCGAGAGCAGCTCGAAGAGGTGCCCCACCGCGAAGGTCAGCAGGTAGGCGTCGCTTTCCCAGTAGCCCTCTTCATCGCGAAACCCGCCGAGGGCGGCAGCGATGTCGCGGGCGACGCTGGGCTTCTCCGTGATGACGAGCGATCGGGCCACTGGACCCCCTGTCGGTTTCCGAGGACTCGCCTCGACAGAGGGGGCATCCCCCCACCTGACCCGGCCGAATGGCCATCGACCGGGTCATGAGCGAGCACCCTTAGCCCGGCGCCGAAGGGCTGACAAGCAGAGCCTCGAAACGAGGTGGATCTACCCCATACCATACGGGCGGCTGATCTGCCTCGGCCCCTCGGGGAGGAGCGCCGCTGCCTTGCGCGCACCGAGGCCCTCGGGCACGCTGCCCGCCCGAAGGTGCCTCCCTTGAGCGACGCGCAGCCCATCACCGGGTGCAGACCCGGGGACGTCGCGCGCCACGTCTTCCTGTGCGGAGATCCGGCGCGGGTGGACCGGATCGCGTCGGGCTTCTCGCAGGCCCGGGAGACCTGCTCCATTCGCGAGTACCGCATCGTGTCGGGCGATCTCGAGGGCGTTCCCGTGAGCGCCGCCTCCACCGGCATCGGAGCCCCGGGCACTGCCATCCTGCTGGAAGAGCTGGTGAAGCTTGGCGCCGACACCTTCTTGCGGGTGGGAAACAGCGGAGGGCTCGCTCCTGAGCTCGAGCTGGGAGAGGTGGTGGTGACCACCGGAGCGGTTCGAGACGACGGCACCTCGCGAAGCTACGTCGTGCCAGAGTACCCGGCGGTCGCCGACCATCGCCTGGTGGCGGCGCTCCTCGACGCGGCCGCCGAGCTGGGGGTTCCCTGCCACAGCGGGATCACCTGGTCGCTGGACGCCTTCTACGCACGCAACGCGACTCTTGCCGCCGACGGAAGCCTGGCCTCCATGAGCGTCGGCGGCTACTGGACCCGCGCGCTCGCGGAGCGCATCCAGGACATGCGGACTGCGCGCGTGCTCAACTGCGAGATGGAGGCCGGGGTGCTGCTCACCCTGGCCGGGCTGTTCGGCGTGCGCGCGGGCTGCGTGTGCGTCGTCTCCGATCGCACGCCCTGGCCGGGCCCCGCGGCCATCGACCTCGACCGCAACATGCAGCGCTGCATCGAGGTGGCCCACGCCGCCATGCTCCGCGTCGCCCGACCGTCCTAAGGCGCGAGCTCCACCGGGACCGGCATCAGGTTCCAGGTGAAGATGGGGCTCCCGTCCTTTCGGCGATAGACGACCTCCCGCCTGGGTTCACCCCCTACGAACACGTAGCGCCGCAGCTCTTTATCGTCGTCGCTCGCGACGTAGAGCTCGTCGGCGCCGTCCCCGTCGAGGTCGGCAAAGAGCGCGGCATGCTCGAAGCCCTTCGAGTCGGGGTCGAGGAGGGTGATCTGCCAGCTCGCCCGTGGGTCCGCCCCCGGCCGGAGCAGCCAGAGCCCGGTGTCCTTGGCGGCCGCCACCATCTCCCGGGTGCCGTCTCCTTCGAAGTCTCCGGCGGTCAGGAAGCGGCACATGGAATCGTCCAGCGTCGCGATCACGGCACCGCCGGTCGGGTCCGTATCGGCGTCGTAGCGGCGGATCTCGAGCTCGCCTCCCTCCACGGCCTCCACCGAGACGTAGAGCTCGTCCCTCCCGTCGCCGTCCACGTCGGAGACCAGGATCTCCTTGGCGTGGCGGTCGCCGAGGTCGGCCACCAGCTGGCGCCCTTCGCCCCGGGCCGGGACGTAGCGCACCACCTTCCCCGGCTGGGGGGTGCCGTCGAGCTTGTTGGGCTCGCTCGGGGTCGCGTAGACCTCGAGGACGCCGTCGCCGTCGAGGTCTCCCACCTCGATCTCGTGGACGAAGGTGTTCGCCTCCTCGTCCAGCCGCTCGACGGCGAAGCCTCCTTCCTGCGGGCGGACCGTCGCCACCACGCCCTGATCGTGGGTGGCCACGGCCAACACCGAAGATCCGTCCCCGTACAGATCGGCCTGCTCGGCGTCCCGCATGCGGCTCCACTTGCCGCCGAAGTCCTCCTCCCAGAGGGTCTCCGCCTCCAGGCCGCCCT
>JBDLIK010000337.1:0-4559 GCA_039714895.1 Myxococcota bacterium
AGTTCCTGGGGGTGCGCCACCTGCTCGAGTACGCTCACCTGATCGAGCGGCTCGACGGCGCTTCGGCCCCGGGCGAGAGCTCCTGAGGACGAACGCGCCCCTCGGTGCGAGCGTCAGCCCTGGGCGGCCGAAGAGGCCCGGGTCCTGCGCCTCGCCTGCTTCATCTCAGAGCGATCATGCTCTCTCCCCTCGGGGATGGGCGCGCCGGCGGGAGCACGAAAGCCGCGGTCACGGCTACGGTCCCGGCAGCAGGGGAGGCCGCTGGGTTCTCCTGGAGCCAGGGAGGACCGATGAGCCAGGAGCCCCGCGAGCCGCGCGGCGTCCACAATCCTCGTGTCGTCGATCTGATCCGGCTCGACGCCGAGAGCGACGAGGTGGTGCTGCTCATGCTGGAAGAGCGAAGCTGGGGGACGGCCCCCGAGCAGTTCTCCCAGCTCGAGGCCAAGTTCAACAGCTATCTCTCGTACGTGCTCGATGGGCACCTGGCGAGCGACTACCCCGAGTACGCGGGCAAGCGCGTGCGCCTCGAGCTGGAGTGCGTGGACACCCCCGGCAGCCGTGAACAGCACCTGCTCTCGGCGATGCGCAACTTTGCCGAAGCCGAAAACCTGGACTTCCGGGTGAAGGTCGCGGAGCCGCACCACTGAGCGACAACCCGCGACACATTCGTCGCGGCCTCACTACTGTAACGATGTCCGGACGGACCCCCGCCCCACGTACTGTGTCCTTGCTCGATCGCAGCGCGCAAGCGCTGCGCAGGATCGTCACGCTCATGCGCAACCAGGTGCTCGCTCTTCTCACCGGGCTCTGTCTCCTCTCTTCCCCCGCGATGGCCGTTCTCATTTCCACGGGGGAGGACGAGGTCATCGACGGAATTCCGTTCCGCGACGACGACGTCCTCTCCCTCGACCCGAGCCCGGGCAGCGCCGAGCTCTGGCTCGATGGGGCTGCTCTCTTCCCGGACGACGCGATCCTGAACCAGAACCTGGATGCGCTGACATTCCTTCCCAACGGCAACATCGTGTTCTCGACGGCGTCGAGCACGGTGATCGGAGGCCTGGCCGTACGGGATGGCGACCTCGTGGAGCTCGATCTCGAGACCGGGGTGGCGACCATCTTCCTTCTGGAGGGCTCGGTGGGTGGTGAGCCCGTCGACGTGGATGCCGTGCACTTGAAGGCCGATGGCCACCTTCTCCTCTCGTTCCAGAAGGACGAGGTGATCCTGGGCGTTCCGGTGTGGGATGGGGACGTGATCGACTACGACATGGAGACGGGAACATTCTCGATCTTCCTCCCCCAGGAGATCTTCGACATCGACTCCGACGTGAACGGGTTGGCCTTGCTGCCGAACGGGAACGTGGCGATCACGACGACCGAGGACACCTCCATCGATGGCTTCTTCGTGGAGAAGTCGGAGATCGCCGAGTATGACCCCGAGACGGGGGTCGCCGGAATCTTTCTCACCTTCGAGCAGCGGGTCGGAGGTGCGGACGTGGATGCCATCGCATTCCAACGGCCGGTCTGCGACGACGGCTTCGACAACGACGGAGATGGCTTCGTCGACACCGACGACAGCGGGTGCAGTGGGCAGGAGGACGACTCCGAACGGGACGCCTCCGTCGCCTGCGACGATGGTCTGGACAACGACGGCGATGGCCGGGTCGACTACTCGCCGGAGATCGGAGTGGGCGATCCCGGGTGCGTGCTGCCCGCCGCGCCTTCCGAGAGTCCGGAGTGCCAGGACGGCATCGACAACCAGGGTGACGGCACCATCGACTACGATGGCGGGCTCTCGGTCCTGGGCGAGGGTTCCCCCGACCTTCGCAAGCCCGATCCGGCCTGCACCCTGCCCTGGCGTGAGAGCGAAATGGCAGACGCTTGTGGCCTCGGCTTCGAGCTGACCTTCGTCCTGCTGCCGCTCCTGTGGCGGCGCAGAGCGGTTGCCCGCTAACAGGAGCTCGCCGGCCGGAACGGCGCGCCAGGACCCAGACGTCCCTCGGTGCGATCCCGGCCCTCGGCGAGCACCAACGCGTTGAGGATGGCGTCGCGGATCTCGCGGGGATCGATGACGTCGTCGACGCCGAGACGGTTCGCCAGCCGATAGGGGCCCGAACGCTGGGCCTCTTCCAGCTGTCCTTGGGTGGCCTCGTCGAGGCCCGCGGACCACCCCGCCTCCGACATGATCACGAAGTCGGAGAGCCCTCCCCAGCCCGTACGAGAGGACCGGCACGCACAGCAGAGCCAACAGCCCAGGCCATACGCTCTGCCGCAGGAACGGATGGCCCCTGGACCGCTTCGCCTCGGCGGGAGACGGGGTCCGGCTCCCGATTCCGGTCGATGCCAAAGCCGGAGCATCTTGCCGCCTCGAGGGGGAGATCGCCGCGATGGCGTCGCGCTTCATCCTGCGCGCCACCAAACCACTTCCCAACGTGATAGCCTCGCGACCCGATGCCCGTCGGAGCCTCGAATGTGGTGGCCGCCCCCTCGACGACTTCGACTTCCGGCCTCTCCTTCCCGGGATTCCTGGCTCTCTTCCTCGAGCTGGTGCTGATCCGCTATGTCGCGGGCCACATCTGGAACCTCGGCTTCTCTCCCTATCTCGTGTTGCTCGCGGCCTTCCTGGGCATGGGCACCCCCGGATGACCGGGATCGCGGTCTTCGACTGGCTACTGCACTTCCGGGTGGAGATGGCCGTCGCAGCCGGGGCGACGGTCCTGCTCTGGCTCGCGCTGCGATGGCGGCTGCGCGGTGGCTGGCTGCTGGTACTGGCCTGCCTCCCAGTGGCGCTCGTGCTCCTCAAGGCGGACGTACGCACCTACTCCTATCACGGGCTTCTGCACGTGAGCCTCGTGTACCGGCTGCTCGCCGGCCCCTTTCCGCCGACCGATGCGTTCTTCGCGGGCGAACCCCTGACCTATCCCTGGGCGCATCACGCTCTGGTGGGGGTCTTCGCGCGTCTGCTGAGTGCAGATCCCTTCACGATCTTCGCGAGCATGAACCTGGCGCTGCTCGCGCTGACCGTGTTCACGCTGTATCGTACGGCGGCGGAGCTCTTCGAGGAGCCTCCCGCGCGCGCGCTGGCGGTGGTCCCCGCACTCTTCGGGCTGTCGCTTTTCTCGCGCGGACCCCTGTGGTGGCTGCTGGCCGTCAAGCTTCACTTCTGGCCTGTGACCCGCGTCCTACCCGTGGAGAAGTTCGCCCATGTGACGAGCAACGGCTTCGGCGTGCTGTTCTTCGCGATCCACCTGCTGGCGGTGGTCCGGATCTTCGGAGTTCGCGGGGCGCGCTGGCGCGACGGGGCGCTTCTCGGGGGGGCGGTGCTCGGGGCCGCTCTCTTCTACCCGGCGGCGTGGGGCGCCATTGCTCTTTCCGCGGCGGCGTCAGCCGGTGTGCTGTGGTGGCGCCAGCCACGCGAGCGCGCCCATGCCCTCTTGGTGACCGCCGTGTCCGGTGCCGCGGGGACCGCCATCGCGCTGCCCTATCTCTGGTTGATTCGCTTCGGCAGGAATCCAGCGGCGGCGCTGCAGTGGAGCGAGACTGCGGGCTGGGTGGGCTGGAAGATGGCCGTCGTCCTGGTCAGCGTCTCGGCGCTCGCCGTCCTCTCGTGGTTCTTCCGGGCGGAGCTGCGGCGAGCGATCGTCGCAGCACCGGCGGTGTGGCTCGTGGTGGCCACCACGGCTCTTCTGAACTTCGCGATGTACGTTGCCTTCCGGGCGACCTACGGCAACGAGTACAAGTTTCTGCTGTTCGGCTCCCAGGCGCTCGGTCTGGCCGCGGGCGCCCCTCTGGCGGCACTGTGGAGGAAGAACTCTGCCGTCTGGTTCGCGGTCGTCGGGTTCTGGATCCTGCCGGCTGCGAGCCATGGACTGGAGCTCCTGAAGACGACCTTCGGCGATCCGAGCCGGATGGTGGCCGACGGATGGGTGCTGCATCAGACGGATCCCGCCCGGGACCGGCTGAACCGATGGATCCGGAAGGAGACCGCCCGGGACGCAGCCATCGTCGACTCCGAGCTGTCTGTGGGGCCGTTCGCGCACCGCTCGCTCTTCGTGGTCCTGGGTCGCGAGTTTCTTCCGCTACCGGATGGAGACACGCTCCACGGCTGGTCCCTGGCACCGGCGGAGTTCCTCCACAATCTCTTCGGGCACGAGCTGGACAGCATTCGTCACCGCTGGCAGCTCGTGCTGGCCATTCTCGACCCCGCGCGTCCCCGGGCGAACGACGAGGAGCTGCGGGAGCTGCGGGAGCTCACCGGGGCGAGCGAGATCTACGTCGTCGTGAGAGACCGGCGGCGTCAGCGACCGCTGGACCAGGACCCACGCTTCGAGCGTGTCTACCACGATCCCCCGTTTGCCGTCTTCGAGCTGACTTCGAAGGCCGAGGGGAGCTGATCCCTTCACGCGCGATCCCCGAGCGTGCCTTGCGTCGGCTCTCAGCCTGGCGCGGCCGGATGGCCGCGGGGGTCTGAAGAGGTAGGATGCGCCCGAGGAGGTCTCCCGCATGTCCTCGGATCCGGTTCCCCCCCCGGTTTTTCGGGGTCGCTAGCGATGCCCCGAAGC
>JBDLIK010000338.1:0-4529 GCA_039714895.1 Myxococcota bacterium
GTCGGAAGACGACGGCTCGGCGCAAGACCGCCAGTCGGAAGGCGCCGCGGCGAACGGCCCGCAAGGCCACGCGGAAGACCGCGCGTCGCAAGACCACGGCCCGCCGCAAGACCGCTCGCCGCTCTGCGAGGAAGGCGTCCCCGAGGCGGGCGCGCCGCACCGGCACGGCCCGCCGCAAGGTGGCTCGCAGGCGCTAGGGGCGGCCCGGGCTACGGCCCGAGCTCCAGCCCGCGCGGGGCGAAGCCCGGTTCGCTCTGCCGAGCCAAGAGTGCCCATCATGGGTCCGGCGCCCGGGAGGGGGGTCTCCACCCCCTCCCGGGCGCAGCGTCTGCCCTGCTGGTATCCTCGTCGACAGTGAGCGCGCCGACTCGAGGGCGCCCTCGGTGGGCGGCTCTCCCGGCGCAGCGTTTCCATCGACAGGGATCGGCTCGCAGTGACTGAGCGCCCCGAGGCAGGCGCGCGCGGCATCGAGGGTGCGCGTCCGGAGCAAGGTTCGCGTCCCTACGGGATCCTGGTCGTCGACGACGAGGAGGCGATCCTCGAGTCGCTGGAGCTGACCCTCTCGGGCGACTACCGGGTCTTCACCGCCCTCGATGGCAAGACCGGGCTCGAGATCCTGTCCCGGGAGCCGGGCATCGCGCTCGTCATCGTCGACCAGGTGATGCCGGGGATGAGCGGTGTGGAGCTTCTCGAGAAGGTCATCGAGACGCGGCCTTCGGCCATCCGCATGATGCTCACCGGCTATACGGACATCGGATCCCTGGTGCGCGCCATCAACGACGGCCGCATCTACCGATACGTCCAGAAGCCCTGGGAGCCCGACGAGCTTCGCATGACTGTGAAGCGTGCCCTCGAGGCCTGGGAGCTCTCCTCGGAGAACGTCCAGCTCGCCGCGGCCCTCGCGGAGGCCAACGAGCGGCTCCGGGCCGAGAACGTCTACCTGCGCCGAGAGGTGGAGCGCAAGTACGCCTTCGACCAGATCCTCGGAGAGAGCTCGGTGATGCAGCGGCTCTTCGAGGTCATGGAGAAGGTCGCGGAGACCGACGCGACGGTGTTGCTCACCGGCGAGACCGGCACCGGCAAGGATCTGGTGGCTCGGGCCATCCACTACGCGGGCACGCGTCGGGAGCACCGCTTCGTGGCCCAGAACTGCGGCGCCCTTCCGGACACCCTGCTGGAGAGCGAGCTCTTCGGCCACAAGCGGGGTGCCTTCACCGGGGCCCACGCCGACAAGCAGGGCTTGTTCGAGGTTGCCGACCGGGGAACGATCTTCCTGGACGAGGTGGCCGAGACCGAGCCGGGCATGCAGGTGCGCCTGCTGCGCGTGCTCCAGGACGGCGAGATCCGTCCCCTGGGATCCTCGGAGACCCGCAAGGTGGACGTGCGCATCATCGCCGCGACCAACCGGGACCTGCGCAAGGCGGTGGAAGAGGGGCGTTTTCGAGAGGACCTGTACTACCGCCTGCGGGTGGTGGAGATTCCGTTGCCGCCCCTGCGCGAGCGCCGCAGCGACATCCCTGCGCTCGCCCACCACTTTCTCGACCGGGCCAACGCTCGCATGAGCCGCGCCATCGGCGGCTTCACCAACGCCGCCATGGATCGGATCGTCGCCCAGGATTGGAGCGGCAACGTGCGGGAGCTCGAGAACGAGATCGAGCGAACGGTGGCCCTGGCTGGCCCCGCCGAGACGATCACGGTGGAGATGCTTTCGGAGCACCTGCGGGGTTCGCCGGAGGCGCAGGTGGCGCTTCCGGATGGTCTTCGCGAGTGGAACATGAGCGCTGCCGTGGACGACCTCAAGCGCGCGATGATCCGCGACGCGATCGCCGAGACGGGGAGCAAGACCCGCGCGGCGGAGAAGCTCGGCATCCCCCGCCAGTCGCTGCAGAAGATGATGAAGCGCCTGGGTCTCTCGGAGCCCCGCGAGAGCTAGAAGCTACTGCCCGGAGCGCAGCACCTTCGCGCCCGGCCTCGGGTTCTAGCCAGTTCTGCCTAAGTTACAAGAAAGTGATAAACTCGCCATAAGTCGCTACAACTTGCTCTCCATGGACCCCATCCGGAACCCCTACACCCCTGGCGCCGGATCCAGGCCGCCTGCACTCGCCGGAAGAGACGCTGAGCTTCAAGCCCTCCGCGTTCTTCTTGAGCGTCTGCGACGAGGCCGTCCCGAAAAGAGCATGATCATCACCGGTCTGCGGGGGGTCGGGAAGACGGTCCTGCTGAACACTTTCGGGTCTATCGCCGAGGAGGCGCGATTCGCCACCGCCTTCACCGAAATCACCCACGAGACAGAGTTCCGCCCGCTCATGGCTCGACTGGTCCGGCGCGCTCTGCTTTCCGTGAGCCCTGTGGACCGGATGAAGGAGCGCGCACGGCGCGCTGCGGCCGTCTTCAAAGCCTTCACCCTGAAGCTGCCGGAGGGACCGGAGATCAGTGTTGACGTCGAAGCCGCCTTGGGTCGCGGCGACTCTGGTGACCTGGGCGAGGACCTGGCCGACCTGTTCCTGGCGCTCGGCAGTGCAGCTGCCGACCACGATTCGGGGGTGGTCTTCCTCTTCGACGAGATCCAGTTTCTCGAACGCACGGAGCTCGAAGCACTGATCGCTGCGCTGCACCGCACAGCTCAACAAGCTCTGCCCGTTACGTTGGTTGGCGCAGGCCTTCCCCAGATCCCCGAGCTCACCGGTGCAGCAAAATCGTACTCCGAGAGACTATTCGATCTCCCAAGAATTGGATCCCTCTCCCCGGAGGAAGCTCGGAGAGCGTTGGTCGTGCCTGCAGAAGCAGAGGGAGTCCAGTACGAAGAGGCTGCCGTCGAAGAGATCGCTCGGTTCACGGAGGGCTATCCCTACTTTCTTCAGGAATTCGGCAAGCACGTGTGGAACCTAGCCGAAGGGCCCACGATCACGCTTCAGGATGCCTTGAACGCGCGGCAGGCCGTTCAACTTCAGCTGGACGAGAACTTCTTCCGAGTGCGAATCGCCCGCTGCACCAAGGCCGAGCTGAAATATCTGTACGCAATGGCCGGGTTGGGAGACGGACCCTACCGGTCGGGCGATATCGCGACGAAGCTAGGGCGCGCCGGGCCCCAGAACGTTGCGCCAACGCGATCCCGATTGATCGAGAAGGGCTTGATCTTCAGCCCTTCGCATGGGCTCAGCGAGTTCACCGTACCGCAGTTCGCGGAGTACCTCCGGCGCAGCGGATCCGCTTGAGGGACGGCTTCCAGGGTCTGTGTCGGTATCGGGAGATGGCGCGGGTTGCGTACGTGAGCGCGCCTGGTGCCGCGTCCGATCAACCGATCGACTTTCTGCGAAAAAGGTGCAGCTACCTCTTGACAGATTCTGCGCACCACTCGCCTTCGCGCGATGCATCGCCCCGAGACCGGGCCTGTCGCGAGCAGCACGCGCGTGTGGGCGACGAGCGAACGCGGTGGGGCAATCGCGGCCGCAGAGGCGCGCACCTTGGATCTCAGCGCAATCTCCGAGGCCGAAGACACCGCCGCTATGCTCCCGAATGACCTCACCCCGCCCAAGATCGAGGTCATCCGTGTCCGATCCCTTGCGCAGCCTCTCCAACGACCAGCTCCTCATGAGCTTCCGCGAGCTCGCCCGACGCGCCCACGCGCTCGAGGCCGATCTCCTCGCTCACCTGGGTGAGATCGATCGAAGGCGACTCTACGCCCGAGAGGGCTACCCCTCCCTGTTTCGCTACTGCGTCGACGCCCTGAACTTCTCCGAGGCGGTCGCCTACCTCCGCATCGGGGTCGCTCGCCGCGCGCGCGAGCTGCCCGAGTTGCTCGTGGCCATCCGGGCGGGCGACCTGCATCTCACGAGCGCTCGGCTGCTGGCGCCCCAGCTGACGGCCGAGAATGCCCGTGAGCTGATCGCTGCCGCGCACCGAAAGACGAAGACCGAGATCGAAAGGCTGCTGGCGGACCGCTTTCCCAAGCCCGATCAACCGACGCACGCCAGACGGCTGCCGCGTGCGAAGCCCGTGCGGCGGGTAGCCGAGGCGCCCGGGCTCGCGCCGCCGCCCGGACACGAAGGCTCCGCGTCCCCGCAAGGCATCGTCCGCTCCCCCTTCGCGGCACGTCCCCGCAGAGATCCGCCGCGCCGTGTGGAAGCGAGACGGGGGGCGATGCAGCTACCGCAGCCCCGACGGGCGGCGCTGTGGGACTCGAGAGTTCCTGGAGCTCGATCACGCCGTGCCGTGGGAGCAGGTGCGCACGCACTCGATCGAGAACATTCGACTCCGCTGCCGGACCCACAACGACTACGCGGCCTGCCAGGCGTTCGGCGAGGCGCACATGGCGCGGTTTCGGATAGCGGATCGTGCGGCGGAGGAGTCGTCCGACCCAACTCGTTCCGGAACGAGTTGCGGGCCGCTGGGTACATCAGGTGACAGGCTTTGTCCTCAGGACGCCTAGCGTGAGCCAGCTGGGCTGCGGGCTTTGCGCGCAGCCATCGGCCGTGCCCGGATGTCAGCCGGGCCGCACTGATCCTTATAGGGCATGCCGTTGCTGCAGC
>JBDLIK010000339.1:0-4520 GCA_039714895.1 Myxococcota bacterium
CGACGAGGTGCAAGCCGCGATCCCGCCGCTTGTCTCGAGCACGGGCCGATCCGGAGCGCTGCACGCCTCGAGCCCCGGAGGGTGCTCGGCGAACATCCAGTCGCCCGCGACGAAGGGTCGGGCCGCCGGCGTCTGCCGCGGATGGGGAGTGACGCGCATCGCCTCACCGCCGGGACCTGGTGAGTTTCGAGGAGGGTAGCGAACAAAATACGAAAGTCAAGCCTCGCTGGTGATCCCGCTCTCTTATTTCCGCGATCAACCCATCGTCTTGGGCGCGGACCCGCCAGGGACGTTGGGGCCCGGGGTGGGCGACGGCCCGGGCTACTCGACGGCTGCGGTTCCGCTGTGTCCGACAAGGGAAGAGGGTTCAGGTACAGGTTCAGTCAACTACCCACGTGTTTTCACTCGAAGAGGCCGCGCGTGAGCTCGCGCCTCCTGGGGGCCGCACTGGGACCGTCGAGCGCCTGAAGCACCACCTCGCGACCAGGCGGCTGAAGCTCCTTGGGCGGGGCCTGTACGCCGTGGTTCCTCCCGGGACGGCACCCGACGCCCTGCGCCCAGATCCCTTCCTGGTGGCGGCGGCGGCGCGGACCGACGCCGTCTTCTCCCACCACGCCGCCCTCGAGCTGCTCGGAGCTGCACATTCAGTGTGGAACGAGTGCACGGCCTACACCCATCGCAGGCGCCGCCCGCTCGCGCTCGACGGCACGACCGTGCGGTTCCTCGAGGTGCCCGAGGCGATGGGGGAGGGATCGGGTCGCGGGCTCGGAACCCGCAAGGTAGACCGCCGCGGGCGCCTGCTCGAGACCACCGGCCCCGAGCGCACTCTGGTGGAAGGGTTCCGGCGGCCACGCTTGGCCGGCGGACTCGAGGAACTCGTTCTGTCGGCCGGCGGTTTCGCGACGCTCGACATCGATCTCCTTGGCGAGGTCCTCGCACGCTACGACGTCGCCAACCTGTGGGGCGCCACCGGCTGGTTCCTGGAGCGCACGCGAGAGACCTTCCACGTACCGGAGGCGGTTCTCGAACGCTTCACGATGCGCGTTCCGGCCTCTCCCCAGTACCTCGACCGCTGCCGCCGCGGCGGGATCCTTCACCGCCGTTGGAACCTGATCGTGCCCGCGGAGCTCGACCGCCTCGGAGGACCGGATGAGCGCTAGCCTCGAGTACCTCGAGCGCTGTTCGGCCGAGACGGGCTTTCCCGTCGCTGGGCTGGAGAAGGTCGTGCGGCTCGGCGAGATGGCCGCGGACGTCGGGCGACACCCGCTCTTGTCGGACGCGCTCGTGCTCAAGGGCGGAACCGCGCTCAATCTTGCCTTCGGACCGCCTGAGCGACTCTCGGTCGATCTGGACTTCAATTACGTCGGGGCGGTCGAGCGCGAGCACATGCTGGTGGAGAGACCTCGAGTGGAGCAGGCGCTCGACGAGTTGGCTGGGCGAGCGGGATACCGGGTCCAACGATCGGCGGACGCCTTCGCCGGGCGGAAGCTCTATCTCCACTACCGCTCGGCCCTCGGGCCGGACGAGCGCATCGAGGTCGACGTCAACTACCTTCACCGGGTTCCCCTTGGCGAGCCCCTTGTCCGTGAGCTCTGGCAACCGGGAGAGCTAGACCGCCCACGCCTGCGCGCCGTGGCCGTCGAGGAGCTCGTCATCGGCAAGCTCTGCGCCCTCCTGGATCGCTGCGCCGTATGGTCACGCTGTCCAATGAGGAGCGCGCCTTCGTTGATGGGCTCCATCGTGGAGACCTGCAGCCCGCGCTCCTGTTTCCCACCGATCCGGAGGAAGCCGAGCGTCGATCGCGGCATCCGGCGCTCCTGTGGAAGGCCAAGAATGCGCGCGACCACCACGACCGACACTGAGATCGGGCACTGGACCATCGGCCGGAAGGCCTGGAGGTCGGGAGCCTCTGGTTCACCCCCGGGTGAAGCAGGGCCATTTCGTCAAGTGTGGAGGGCCGGCTTCAACTGCGAGATCCTGGGACTCGCGGCCGGAGAGTGACGGTGTGTGAAACCCGCAGTATGGATGCTGACGACGCTCCGGAACCCGCCGAATCGGCGGATCGACTGAAAGAGGAGAACGAACGGCTCCGAGCCGAGAATGAGCACCTTCGGGGGATGCTCGGGTTGGCTCCTGGCGGCCTGCCCGACTTGAGAGAGGTCGAGACCCCTCGGCTCCTCCCGGAGGACGGTCCGCTTCCAGAGGTGCATGGGCAATCGCCACCGGCGGCGAAGATCGAGTTGTTCCGTGCCCTCTTCCGTGGTCGGGATGATGTCTACGCCCGGTTCTGGTCCGACGAGAGGACCGGGAAGAAGGGGTACGCACCGGCCACGGCGGGGTTTCCCAAGGGGCGCGGCAGCCCGAAGAGCTACCTTCCGCTGACGGACGACGTCATCTACCGACACCTCGCGGGCGAGCACATCGTCGGGCTCTACCCGCTCCTTCACGGCGACACGTGCCTCTTCCTCGCGTGCGATTTCGACGGGGCCACTTGGGCACCCGACGCTTTGGGTTTCATGGAGGCGGCCGACCGATGAAGAGTTCCCGCCTACCTCGAACGGTCACGGTCGGGACAAGGGGGTCACGTCTGGATCTTCTTCACACGCCCGGTTACGGTCGTCCATGCCCGGCGCTTGGGCACCAGCCTTCTGCGGGAGGCCATGGTCGCCAGGGCGGAAATGGAACTCACGAGCTATGACCGCCTGGATTCGAGGGTGCCACTTTTCTCTCGGCCCTCGGGCGCGGAGCGGTTCCCGAACCGCCACCGCCGGAGAGGATCAGCTGTGTGCGTGGAGCTCGACTCTCCGTCGAACGTTCGGGCTTGCCACCGTCACTCCTCTCGCGCATCAAGCACATCGCCTGCCTGCACAATCCCGAGTACTACAAGCGGCAAAAGCTGCGGCTCTCGGTCTATGGCACGCCGCGTTTCGTGCGTTGCTATGACGAGGACCTGACACACCTCCACCTTCCGCGTGGAATCCTGGCTTCACTCGGGAGTGTTGTCCGCAACGCGGGGAGCCAGCTGGAGGTCGAGGAGGTCAGAACGAACCCCGGTGGACTTGATCTGAACCAGGGCGAGCCTCTCTCCCCACGCCAGGATGCCGCCATACGAGACCTGCTGCGGTACGACGAGGGCGTTCTCGTCGCGCCCCCTGGGGCGGGCAAGACGCGCATGTCCTGCGCGGTGATCGCTGCCCGGAACACTCCGACCCTCGTCCTTGTCCATCGCAAGCCCCTTCTCGATCAATGGCGTTTGGAGCTTCAGAACTGCCTCGGTCTGGAATCCAAGGAGATCGGGCAGTTCGGCGCTGGACGGAAGCGCCGCAGCCGAGTCGTGGACCTGGCCATGATCCAGAGTTTCCGGAACGAAGAGTCCTGGCAGCTGCTGCGCGACTACGGACAGATCGTCGTCGACGAGTGCCACCACCTCCCGGCCGTGTCCTTCGATGGGCTCATCCGGAAGGCCCCGGCCCGCTTCGTCCTGGGCCTGACGGCGACACCCTATCGGCGGGATGGGCTCGGAGACTTGATCATGATGCGCTGCGGCCCTGTTCGCCATCGCTTCGAGGAGGGCGCCGGCGGCCCCGGGTCTCAGAACATGGCTTTTTGCCGTCGGCTCATCGTCCGGGAGACGGCGTTCGATCCGGAGTTCGCCGAGGAGCCTGCGATTCAGGAGGTCTACCGGGCCCTCATCGAGGACGATGATCGTAATCATCTCATCTGTGCCGATGTCCTGAAGGCGCTCGCGGGAGGAGCGTGCTGCTTGGTTCTCACCGAGTGGCGTGAGCATCTGGCGCGGCTCGCGGAGGAGCTCGATGCCACGGCAGTTTCCGTAGTCATCTTGCACGGGGGCTTGAAGAAGAAGGAGCGGGAGGCTCGGATCACCTTGCTGAAGGATGCTCCGCGTGAGAGCCCAACGCTCGTACTCGCAACCGGACAACTCGTCGGCGAGGGGTTCGATCTTCCGAGGCTCGACACGCTCTTCCTGCCCTTCCCGATCTCCTTCAAGGGCAAGATCATCAAGTACGTTGGGCGTGTTCTTAGGTCGCACCCTGAGAAGACGACGGTCACCGTGTTCGACTACGACGACGGCTCCGTCCCAGTTCTCACGCGGATGCAGTCACGACGGCGCCCTAGCTCTGCTAGGGCTCAATCGAGCGTCTTACCAGCGGCACGCCTCGACTCCCGGACCTTCCCACAGCAGTCTTGGGTCAGGCTCCTAGCCGTCACGGCTACTCGGGCTTGCGGTACATGGTGACGACTGCTGCGCCGCCGAGCCCGAGGTTGTGCTGCAGCGCAACCTTCGCACCCTCCACCTGGCGGGCGTCCGCCTTGCCGCGCAGCTGCCAGGTGAGCTCGGCGCACTGGGCGAGCCCGGTGGCTCCGAGGGGATGGCCCTTGGAGATCAGTCCGCCCGAGGGGTTCACCACGACCTTCCCGCCGTAGGTGTTGGCGCCCGAGTCGACGAACTCGCCGCCCTTGCCCTCCGGGCACAGCCCGAGACCTTCATAAGTGATCAT
>JBDLIK010000340.1:0-4509 GCA_039714895.1 Myxococcota bacterium
GTGGCGAGCCTCGTCGAGTGGGACGAGGAGATCCCCGCCTGGGAGGTGCTCGAGAAGGAGTGCCTTCGTGCCCGGGACGCGCGGGACCGGATCCTCGCGGCCCAGGAAGCGGAGGCATGAAGGCCGGGATGCGCTTTCCCGACCTGGCCGGGGTGCAGGCGCTGGTCTGGCGCCTCATCGCCGCACCCGAAGGGGTTCGCCGGGGCGCCGAGGAGCTGCATCGCGAAGGCCGGCTGGCATCCGAAGACCTCTCCTTCCTGGTGCCCCCCGACGAGCGGCTCGAGCCGCCCGAGCGCCTCGACATCTACGCGGACATGTACTTCTACCGGCTGCGCGATTGTCTGGCGGAGGACTTCCCGAAGGTGGTGGCTCGGGTCGGCCCGGTGCACTGGCACAACCTGGTGACGGACTACCTGCTGGCCCACCCGTCGACGCACTTCTCCTTGCGAGAGCTGGGGCGTGCGCTGCCAGGGTTCCTCGAGAGGAGCGAGCTCACCAAGCGATTCCCGGCGCTCGAGGGCCTCGCGCGGCTCGAGTGGGCCCGAGTGGATGTCTTCGACGAGACCGACGCGGCTCCCCTCACCCGGGAGGACCTGCTCGCGCAGGGAGCCGCCGCACCCGCGAGCGCCGCGTTCGCTCTCGTCCCGAGCACGCGTCTGCTGCGCCTCGATGCCTCGGTGCTGCCGCTCTGGAAGAGTCTCGAAGAACAGGGCGTGGAGAATGGAACGCCGAGGGCTGGGGAAAAGACGGCTGGCGTCCTCGTCTGGCGCAAGACCTTTGCCATCTTCCACCGCTCGCTCGAAGCCGACGAGGAACGCTGCCTGTGGGCGCTCGCCGCGGGGGGGGCAACACTCGCAGAACTCGGCGAGCTGTTGGCCACCGCCCAGCCGCCGGGCGCCGCTGCCGAGCGCGCCGCCGCCGAGCGTCTGGCGGCGCTCATCGATCGATGGGCTCGCGACGCGCTCCTGCGCACCGGTGAGTCCACGGTTCCAGGCGCCGCGTGAGGATTTCGGTAGGATGCAGCGTCCGGAACGGCCGGGAGCCGTGAGGCGTCCCAGACCAGCAGGCGGACCCCTATTTGCATCCGACCCACGCACTCCTCACCTGCAAGAAGCGAGGCTGGGCCGGTGAGGCGACGATCACGGCGGCCGTGGCGCGGGGGCTTGCCGAGCGCGGACACCGCGTGACGGTCGCGGCGAATCCCGAAGCCCGGATCATCGATCGCCTCGAAGGCTCTGGAGTCGAGATCCTCAGGCTGACGCTCCTCAAGGAGAGGCCGCAGGTTGCCTGGACGCTCCCCCGGGACATGCGACGCTTGGCTCACTACGTCCGCGAGCAGGGAGTGGCGTTGATCCACAGCAACGCCTCCTTCGATACCTGGACGGCCGCTCTGGCCCGGCGGCTCCACGGACTCCGTCTGCCCCTGCTGCGCACCAAACACAATCTGAAGGAGATCCGCGAGACCCGTACGAATCGCTGGTACTACGGACCCGGCATCGACCACCTGGTGGTCCCTTCCCGTGCCGTCGAGACGGTGCTGCGCAGATGCCCGCTGATTGCGAACGAGAAGATCCACCGGATTCCAAACGGGATCTCCCTCGACCCCGCCCGCCTCTTCCAGAAGGGGAAGGCCCAGGCCCGCGCCGAGCTGGGGATCCCCGCCGAAGCGGAAGTCGTGGCCTACATCTCCCGGCTCACTCGTCGCAAGGACCCGGCGACCTTCCTGCGCGCCGCGCTCCGGGTCGCGAGCGAGCGCCCGGGGTTGCGGATCCTCGTGGTTGGGACCGGGGAACCCGCCGTGGCAAGCCGGCTCGAGGCGCTCGCTGCCGGCTCGCCCCAGGTCGAGGTCCTGGGACACCGCGACGACGTGCCGCGCCTGCTGGCGGCGACGGACGTCTTCGTTCTGCCCTCCCTGATCGAGCCCTTCGGCCTCGCTCCCCTCGAGGCGATGCTCCAGGGGGTCACCACCATCGTGAGCGACGCCGAAGGGTTCCAGGACTTCGCACGCCACGAAGAGAACGCCCTCATCTTCCCGAAGGGGGACGTTGCGGCGCTGTCGTCGGCGATCGCTCGCGCGCTCTCGGACCCGGCGCTCCGGGCCCGGCTCGCGACGGAAGGAGAGAAGACGGTCCGCGAGTTCTTCCATACGGACCGCATGATCGACGACCTGGAGAGCCTCTACGAGCGGGTCCTCGGCCAAGCGCGACGCTGAGCGTGCCGGACTGCGTCGGAGGACTTCGTGCCAACACCAGCAAGGGAACCCTCGCTCGGGTTCTCTCGCTGCTGGAGGCCCGCCCCCCGGGCCGGCTCCTCGATGCACCGGCCGGTGAGGGAGCCTTCTCCCGGCTGGCGAGGGATGCGGGGCATGAGGTGGTGGCCCTCGAACTCGACCCGACGGTCTTCCGGCTCGAGGACGTTCCGGTTCGCTGCGCGGACCTGAACGATCGGTTGCCGATCCCGGACGCCAGCTTTGACTACGTCGTCTGCATCGACGGAATCGAGCACCTGGAGAACCCGTACCACGCGTTGCGAGAGTTTGCGCGCACGCTTCGACCGGGGGGAGAGCTCTTCCTCAGCACCCCCAACGTGAGTGCCCTGCGTTCGCGTGCTCGCTACCTCTTCACCGGCTTCCACAACAAGGGGAAGACGCCGCTGGCGGAGGAATGCCCTTCGCCTCTGCACCACATCGGCCTGATCGCTTTTCCGGCCCTGCGCTACGCGCTCCACCGCGAAGGGTTCCGGCTGCGCGAGATCACCACGAATCGCATCAAGGCGGCGGCCTGGGCAACCCTGCCGCTGCTGCCGCTCGCTGCCCTGGCCACGCGAATCGCCTTCCGGCACGAGAAGGACCCCCGGCAGCGCGTGCTCAACCGGGAGATCGAGCGGCAGCTGCTCTCCTGGCCCGTGTCGCTGGGGGAGACCCTGATCGTTTCCGCGATCCGTTCCGCCCCCCCGGCGCCGGCGGGTCCGACCGCGAATTCCCCTTGATTGACTGGGCCTTGCGCGACCGATACGATTCCCGAGGCCCCGCCCCCCCCGGAGGGACCCTGTGACGAGCCGGCTCACGGTGATCGTCCCTACCTACAACGAGGAGGAGAACCTCCGGGATTGCCTGGAAAGCGTGCGCTTCGCGGACGACGTCTTCGTCGTGGACTCCTTCTCGACCGACGGCACCGTGGAGATCGCACGAGCGTACACGGACCACGTCGTCCAGCACGAGTACGTGAACTCCGCCACGCAGAAGAACTGGGCCATTCCGCAGGTGAAGAGCGACTGGGTCATGGTGGTGGACGCGGACGAGCGCGTGACCCCCGAGCTGCGGCTTCGCATCGAAAAGATTCTCGCCGAGGGCACTCCCTACGATGGATTCTACGTCCGGCGGATGACCGTGTTCTTCGGGAGGCTGATCCGCCATTGCGGCTGGCACCGCGACTATCTGGTGCGGCTGTGGCGTTCCGGCCGGGGCCGCTACGAGGATCTGGAGGTCCACGCTGACGTCATCGTGGCTGGCCGAGTGGGAAGGCTTCACGAACACCTGCTGCACGACACCTATCGTTCCTTCTCGCACTATATGGAGAAGTTCGACCGTTACTCGACGCTGGCCGCCAAGGATCTCTACAACCAGGGACGTCAGGCGAACTGGGTCAACCTGACCCTCCGCCCGCTCTGGCGTTTCGTACGCATGTATTTCGTCCGGCGGGGCTTCCTCGACGGCAAGCACGGCCTGGTCCTCTGCGGCCTCGCCGCGTTCAACGTGTTCGTGAAGTACGCAAAGCTCTGGGATCTGAAGCGCCAGGAGTCTCCCGCCCGAGACGGCGCGGCCCGCGAGGACATGGGGCTCCGGCTCGAGACTCGTCGAGACGGCCGGGCCGGCTAGGGGAGCGGGATGCGCATGCAGAGCGAGAGTCGCCTCTCGCCGGCCGCGCTGCAGGCGATCCTATCGGCTCATCGCGAGGCATTGAAGGGGCGAGGGACCGTCCTGCGTCGCAGTCGGCACGGAGCCGTCACGCGGGTCGACTTCGACGGAGAGTCCCTCTGTGTCAAACAGTATGGTGACACGGGGTCCCGCCGACGCCTGAAGGACCTCATCCGTCGGCCGCGGGCCGAGCGCGCCTGGCGAGCCGCGAGGCGCCTGCGTGACCTTGGCCTCGCCACTCCCGAGGCCCTGGCACTCGTGGAGGACGGGGGAGCCCGATACCTGGTGATGCGTTTCCTGCCCGACGGCCTTCCCCTCGATCGACTGCTGCAGGAGCGCCTGGTCGGGGGTTCGTCGAGCGAGGGGCGTGCGGCCCGGCGTCGCATGCTGCGCGATCTCGGCCGCTGGCTGCGCGGCATCCACGATGCCGGCGTCTACCACGACGACTGGTCCGCCAAGAACATCCTGGCCGCAGAGCGGGACGGCTGCTGGAGCTTCTTCCTGCTCGATCTCGAGAGTGTTGTCCCACACAAGGGCTTGAACCGCCGCCGACGCATGAAGAACCTGGGGCAGATCTGCGACGCTCCCGCCAA
>JBDLIK010000341.1:0-4498 GCA_039714895.1 Myxococcota bacterium
ACCGGGCAGCATGCGATCGAGATCGGCGATGAACTCCGAGGCAATGCGCTCGTCGTCCGTCTCCAGGAGCTTCGCGCTGGCTCCCCCAGCCACCAGCACGGCGAGGCCCCGCCCCTCGGGCACCCGCCCCCCGGGAACCCCGGGCTCGAGAGAGAGGGCAGTGAGGGGAGAGGCCAGCTCCCGGGAGACCCGCACCCGCGACGCGAAGTGGGTGAGCGGAGATTCCAGACCGACCGCCAGACAGACCGCGTCCAGCTCGGCGGCGCTTCCCAGGAGCTCGGACTCCGCGCTGGAGAGCAGGCCCGACGCCAGCCGCCGCGTCTCCCGGGCCGGCAGGGCCAGGACCACGGCGTCCGCCTCGCTCACGTTCCGCGCTCCGCCGCGCACCTGGTGAACCGCCAGGCCGCTGGCACGGGGCTCCACGGCGACCACCTCCTCGCCGAAGCGGACCGGCAGCCGCCCGGCAAGGGCGTCGCAGACGCGGACGAGATCGCCACGCAGGGTTCCCCAGGACGGGAAGCGGCGATGGGCGAGCAGCTGCAGGGCCAGGACGCGGCTCGTCTGCTCCGGATCGCCGCCTGCATACTCCGCCACCCAGGGACCGATCCAGCGCTCGAGGGCGCCCCGGCCGAAGTAGAGACGTGCGAAGTCGGCCACGCTGCGGTCATCCTGGGAGGCCGCGCGCTCGGGGGCGGAGGGATCGAGGGCCTCGGCGAAGCGCCGGAGCAGCCTCATCAGCCGGACGCTGCGCAGAGCTCCCCGCCAGGAGACGTCGAGGGTACGGCGCAGGCCGACGGGCCGGCTGGCGTCGAGGCGACGAACCCCCCTGGGCCCCGCCTGGGCCAGGCCGACGGGCCGCAGGGGCAGCAGCTCGGTGCCGAGGCCAACCGACTCCACGAGCCCGAGCAGCCGGGTGTCCGCCCCGGAGACGAGGTGTCCGCCCGGCTCGTAATGGAAGGACTTCTCCTCCCGGGTCTCCGCGCGGCCTCCCGCGCGGTCGCCTCGCTCCAGGAGGACCACTTCGAGGCCCCGGCCCAGCAGCCGGTGGGCGGCCGAGAGGCCTGCGAGCCCCGCTCCGACCACGACCACCCGTGCCGACACCGGCCCTCCCTCCGGGGCCGACCCCGGGGTCCAGCCGGGTATAGCGAACCGTTGCCGGGGACGGTGCGTAGAACGGATCGAGGAGGCAATGCCACGGGAAAACGGGCTCATCCCGGAGCCATCGGGTGCGGTAGGTTGCCCAGCGGTGGACTCCGACGAAGCCCTGATGCAGCGGGTCCAGCGCGGTGACGAGGCGGCCTTCGAGGCCCTCTTCCATCGCTACCGCTCGCGCCTCTACGGGTTCCTGCTGCGGCGGGTCGGCGAGGCGCCCGCGGACGATCTCTTCCAGGAGACCTGGCTTCGGGTGGTGCGCTACCGGGATCGATTCGATCCCCGGCGTCGCTTCTCGACCTGGCTCTTTCAGATCGCCAACAACCTGGCCCGGGACCTGGGCCGTAGGAGCGCAGTGAGATCGAGGGCGCGGGGAGAGCTGATCCTGCAGGCGGAGCGCGGGGAGCCCGATGCCAGACGCGTCGGCGAGTCGCTGGACCAGCGCCTCGACGTGCGGCGCCGGGTGGACTCGCTTCCCGAACGCCTGCGCGAGGTCCTGCTGCTCCGCTACTACCATCAGATG
This sequence comes from Myxococcota bacterium, assembly GCA_039714895.1. Classification (GTDB taxonomy): domain Bacteria; phylum Myxococcota_A; class UBA9160; order UBA9160; family DASRUS01; genus JBDLIK01. Next base: position 1,676 of record JBDLIK010000341.1, read on the forward strand.
GCCGAGCGCGACATCGCGCGGATCGTGGGAATCCCTCCGGGCACGGTGAAGAGCCGGCTGCATACCGCGATCCGCAGGCTGCGCGAAGAGGAAACCGAAGATGCCTCCTGAGCCGCGTTGCGCAGAAGTGGAAGCTCGCCTCGTGGACGCGCTGCTGTCCCGGGAGCGGCCCGAGGTGGACGATCGCACCCACGCGGCCGACTGCGCGGCCTGCGGAGCGCTCCTTGCGCGGCTGGAGGCGCTCGGGGAGGCCCTGGCGGCTCCGGCTGAGCAGGATCCGCCGGGGGCGCTGGCGGCCGCGACGCTCCAGCGAGCCCACGACGAGCTGACTCGCCCGAGAGAGCTCGCGCGAAGTCTCCCCGACGGCTACGGCGCCGAGTGCCTGCGGCTGCTGGGGGGCGCGCTGCTGCCCTTCCCGCTGGTGGTGGCCTGGACCCTGACGCTGCTGGCGCTCGGCGAGAATCTGCTCGCGGCCTGGCTCCCGCCTGCCCTGGTCTCGGCGCTCGGCGCCGCCTATCTGGTGGCCGCGGCGGGTTGGTGGGCCCTCCTGTACGGCTCGCTCCCGATCCTGGCGCACCGTCGCGCCCAGCGAAGACTCGCGGAGGCAACCCCATGAGCGGCTCGAAGCCCTGTCCCTACTGCGCGGAGGAGATCCGCAGCGAGGCCATCAAGTGCCGGTACTGCGGATCCTTCCTGGAGCCGCGCTCCCGAGCAACCCTCGAGGAGTGGACGCGCAGCGACGAGGGTCGCATGGTCGCCGGGGTCTGTGCGGGGCTCGCGCGACGCTTCGAGGTCTCGGTGACCGTGATCCGCCTCGCGTTCGTGGTGGCAACGCTGCTCGGCTTCGGGACGGCGCTGATCCTCTACGTGGTGCTATGGATCGTGATGCCCCTCGAGGTCGAGGCGCCCTTCCGCCTCGAGGACCCCGAGCCGGAACGCATCGTCTCTCGGCACGACCTCTGACGGCTGCGGGCTTCGCCGCAGCCAGCGGCTGTGCTCCAACGATCCTGGGTCAGCTCGGGTCCAGCAGCCGCTCGAGGACCGGGAGCGCGTCGCGCAGGGTCGCGAAGGGCTCGAACCTCACGCCTCGCTGGGTCAGCTCTTCGGCCAGGGAATCCTTGGCGAGCACCACGTCCGCCGCGAGCGCCGCGCAGAGATCGGAGACGCGGCCGTTGCCGATGTGGACCACCCGCGCCTGGGGGTGACGAGCGCGGAACTCGTCGATGCGCTGACGCTTGCAGGTCCCGGTACCGCAGGAGCAGGAGGGATCGGGATGGGCGGCGGCGATCCGCCAGACCTCGCCCTCGTAGCGCAGATGGTTCGCATCGTAGTCGAAGCGAATCCCGTGCAGCTCCTGCAGCCGGTCGAGGTTGTAGTCGAAGCCGTCGGAGAGCACTCGGAAGGGGACAGCGTGCGCCTCGCACCAGCTCACCAGCTCGTGGGCGCCGGGGGAGAGCTCCACGCTGCGGAGGAACTCCTCCAGCTTGGCCTCCGGGAGCTCGAGGCCGTCGAGCAGCTCGAGGTTGTACTCCCAGGCCGTGAGCTCGCCCCGCTCGAGGCGGGCCCAGAGGGCCGGGCGGCGGTCTCCGGCGTGGCGGCGGACGAGGGTTGCTCCCACGTCCTGCACCGCGAAGGTGCCATCGAAGTCGCAGAAGACCCCCAGGGTCGCGAGCGCCGGAAGACGCACCAGGGAGCTGGCGTGGGGAGCGAGCGCCACCTCCAGACGGCCGTCGGCAACAGCGGGCCGGGCGCTTCCCAGCAGCGGCTCGGGGGGGCCGTGGCTCCCGGGAACCTCGAAGCACCGGGTGAGGGGCGCATCGTCCGCGTTCACCAACGCGACGAGGACCCCGGCCGCCTCACGGGCGTGAAGGCCCGAGGGCAGCTCGGGCGCCAGCAGCTCGTGGGCCCGGGCCGTGCCATGCCGCGAGGCCGCGTCCACGCGGCGAGCCCACGCCACACTCTCGCGTACCCGCTCGCGGCTCGATGGCGAGAGCGCCGGCACGTCATCGGAGAAGATCGTCATCCCACCGCTGGCGGCGATCACCGCCGCCAGGGTGTCTCGCTCCGCGGTCGTGAGCTGCGTGTCGCGGGTGCGCGTCATCAGGCAGTCGGGATCGTTGAGCCAGAGGCGACGGTGCATCCACGCCCGCGCCATCACGTTGCGGACGGCGTTCCGGGTGGAGGGCTGGGTTTCCTCGATCCCCGGGATGCGCGGCGCACCGGCGATGTCCCAGCTCGGAGCCACATCGGGTCCGATGCGCATGCCGTCCACCAGGCCGAGCGCGGGACCCAGCGGACAGCCGCAGCCGAGCAGGAAGGCCTCGGCGCCGGCCCCCTCGCGGATCGCCTCGAGCCCGCGCCGCAGGCGGGCGGCCCGGGAGAGAGACGGATCCGAGGCCTCCGCCTGCATCGCCGCGGCGTAGAGGAAGTCGAGCTTCTGATACGTGAACCCCATGTCGGCGAGCGCCGCGAAGGTGTCGCGCAGATGCGCACGGACCTCGGGCCGGGACGGGTCGAGAACGAAGACCCAGCCCTCCCGCGCCCAGACCTCGTGGATGAGCCCACGGTGGAGCTCCTCGCCGTGACGCAGCAGCCAGTCGGGGTGGGCCTGCATGAGACGACTCTCGGGGACCACGCAGAAAGGGGCGGTCCAGAGCCCCGGCACGAAGCCCGCCTCGCGGATCGCGCCGGCGAGCGCTGCCAGACCGCTCGGAAAGGACGAGCAGGTCTCGAGCCAGTCGCCCACGGCGCGTTGGTAGCCGTCGTCGAGCTGCACCACCTCCACACCGAGCTCGTCCCGGTGGCGGACCAGCGCGTCCAGGT
>JBDLIK010000342.1:0-4497 GCA_039714895.1 Myxococcota bacterium
TGAACCGCGAAGCCCCCTTCGAGCGACCCCTGCTCGCCGCGGCGGACACCTTGGGCCCGCTCGAATCCCGCAGCTACGACGGCACCGGGCGGCTCACGGCGATCACGAACGGCGCCGGCGAGACCACCGCCTACGGCTACGGTGAGAACGAGCTGGTGGAGACCATCGCCGGCCCCGAGGGCGTCGTGCGGACGTGCCTGGAGCACGGCGAGCACGGCCATCCTCTCCGCCTCCGCCTGGGCGAGATCGAGGAGCTGCGGGTCTTCGACGCCGTCGGAAATCTGCTGCGCGGCACGCGGGAGTTCGAGCCGCTGCCGGGTGGCGTTCTGTCCCGCACCTGGGACGAGGACCGCAATCTGGTCGGGCTCGAGCTCGCCGACCTGGACTTCAGCGGAGTGGCCACGCGGAGCGAGCGGGTGACCCTCAAAACCGGCAGCGACGGCCGCCTGCTCCGCATCCAGCGACCCGGCGGGGCGGACCACGAGATCGACTACGACGCCCTCGGCCGGCCCGTGGAGCGCCGCGAACGCGTGAACGGGATCTGGTGGGGGACGCGCTTCGAATACGATCCGAGCGGGCGAATCGTAGCCTCCGAGCTTCCGAACGGGATGCGCCAGGAGCTCGAATACGATGCCGCAGGACGGGTCTCCACCCGCCGCGCCCTGCGCGCAGGGGTGCTCGAGAGCCGCGTCGACTTCGCGTACAGCGAGGGTCGACTCACCTCGGTGGACGACAGCCTGCGGGGTGGAACCGAAGACTTCTTCTACGATTCGGCCGGGCGGCTCGTACAGATCGACTTCCCCGACGGGGAGCGTCTGGTGCTGGGCCACGACGCCAGGGGGCGGCGCGTCTCCGAGGACTACTGGATGCCCGGCGCGGTCCTGCTGCGCAGCCTCTCCTTCAGCTTCGACGCTGCCGACCGCGAGCTGGGCGTCTCCGACGGGGGGCTCCCGGTGATCGCCCGCAGCTACCAGGACGGGCAGCTGGCGGCGACGGCCAGCGGCAATGGACTGGTGCGGAGCTACACCTACGACCCCCTCACGGGCCTGCTCGACGGATCCACCACCGTGGATGGGTCGGGTGCACCGGTGGAGGACACGACCGTCCTCCGCGAGGCCGTGAGCGGCATCTTCAGCTACCTCGAGATCACCGCAGAGACCACCACCCACGTCGGGGTCGTGGCCACGACGTCCGAGCACTACGCCCTGGCCCCGCTCCTCAACGACCCGGGCCCCTGGATCGAGGCAGGACGCCGCGTCTGGTTCTGGACCGCCGACACCGGAGAGACCCGCTCCTTCAGCTACGACGCGCTGGGCAACCAGACCGGTCTGATTGCGCCGAGCTCCTTCGCCTACAACGCAGAGGGGAACCGGCTGCTCCAGGCGGACCCGCACGGCCAGGGAGTCATCGACTACAGCTACGACGAGGCGGGCTTCGCGACCTCCCGGGCAGGCATTCCCCTCACCTGGACGGCCAGCGGACGCCTCTCCGGGTACGGCAGCGACACGATCCTCGAGTGGGACGGGCTCGACCGCCTGCTCTCGACGAGCTTCGACGGCCAGACCCAGCGCTGGCGCTTCGGCGGCCGCGTGCTCGCCGATGGAGACGGCAGCCCCACCGCCCTGGAGCGGGATGAGGTCCGCATCGACCTCGTCGGCGACACCCGGCGCTACCGCCACTTCGATTTCCGCGGAAACGTGAAGTTCGTGACCGATGAAGCGGGAGTCGTGGTGAGCCATGTCCGCTACGCCCCCTACGGTGTGGATGAGGTGCTCGGGGCCGACGACGACCCCATCCGCTTCGTGGGCCGCGCCGAGCTCGGAGACCTCGCCATCCTCGGCGCCCGGATCTACGACCCCGCCGTGGGCCGCTTCCTCTCTCCGGACCCGATCCTGGGCGTGGTCAACCAGTACGCCTACACACTCGGGAACCCCGTGTGGTTCACGGACCCGGACGGGCTGGAGAGCACGGCGTCCGGGATCGAAGACGGCGCCAGCGGAGTCGCATTCGCCGCCGGTGTCGTCGCCGCGGTGGCCGGGGGCCCGGTCGGGGCGGTCGCTTTGGGGATCGCACTCGGCATCGGTGGGCTTGCCTTCGCCCTGATGGTCGCGCGCCGTCTCTCCAGGGTTGCAGGCGTCGTGGGCAGCGGCTCGTTCGGCTGCTCGCCGGCTTCCCTGGTCTCCCTGCCCCGCCCTGGATGGCTCCTGTACGCGGTGATCCTGCTCCAGCTGCTCCTCTCGCTGCTCGTACTCCGGCAGCGGCGGGATGACTCCCGCTGATGGAAGACAGCGCGACCCGCTTCGAGCTTCGCGGCGCCCGGGTCGGCGCTCTGGAGAAGCAGATCGCGGGGGTCAGCCTCGGCCTCGCCCTGGGACTGGGGCTCGGCAGGCTCGCCTTCGCTGCGGAGATGCCGGCCAGCTTCGAGGCTCCGCTAGCCGTGATCGGCGTCCTCTGTCTGATCGCTTCCGGCCTGTTCCTCGCTCTGGGGATCCTGCGTCCGGGCCGGGCCATCGGGCTCGAGATCGATCCGCAGGAGCTGCGGGGCCCATCGCGTTCGGGCCAACGCCTTCGCCACCTGCCCCTGGGAGAGATCGGAAGCGCCCAGCTGGCGGGCTGGGGGCCGTTCCGACGGCTCGTCATCGCTCCGCTCATGGGCCCGCCGCTGGTGATCCCAACCCACTCGTTCGCGGCCGAGGACGGGCCCGAGGCATTCCTGGCGGAGCTCCGCCGGCGGGTCGAGTGGCGGCCGGACGGCCAGGAGCTCCTGCGCCGCTGGGACCGAGGAGAGGGGTGGGCGACTGCCAGCCGGGGGCGCATTCCCTGGGCGACCGGGGTCCTCTGCACGCTGGCACTGGGTGGGTTCGCAGCCCAGCTGCACCTCGGTGCGCTCGGAGACCCCGAGCGGATGGTCGCCATGGGAGGCAACTGGAGCGTACGGGTCCTTCAGGGTGAGCTCTACCGGCTGGTCACCGCCAACTTCCTCCACGGGGGCTGGCTTCACCTGGCGAGCAATCTGCTGCTGTTGCTCGGGGCCGGCTCGATTCTCGAGAGAATGCTCGGAACCCCGCGATTCACGCTGGTGGCGGGACTCTCGGGCCTCGCCGGGGCGCTCACCTCCGCGCTCAGCCTGCGCTTCGCGTACTCGGTGGGCATCTCCACGATCTGCCTGGGCCTCATCGGCTGCTGGGGCGCGCTCAATCTCTGCTGCCGCAATGCCCTGCCGCCCACCGCCCGCGTCTCCGTCCGGCTGGCCCTGCTCGCGGTCGCGCAGTTCTCCCTGTACGAGTTCGTCGCGATGCGAAGCGACCTCTCCGCTCACCTGGGGGGGATGCTGGCCGGCGTGATCACCACCCTTCTCGCAACCCGTGGGGTCGAGCCGCAGCGGCTGCCGGTCGAGACCCAGCCCTGGGTCCGCCGGGGAGCCCTCGTGGTCGGCGCGGTCTTCTTCGTCGGGCTGGCGCGGGGCATCCTGCACGCCGCGCATCAGCTGGCCGCACTCTGATCCGCACCTGCGATCTGCTACCTCCCCCGCGTGCGACTCCTGGCTCGGCACCCGGCGGTGGGCTCCCTGGTCACCGGCATGATCCTCAGCTGCGCGGCGGCAGCAGCGGAGAACACACCGGTCACCCTGGGTCCGGCACCCCGGGACGAGTCGGGGCTCTTCCGCAACTTCAATCATCCATTGGAGCGCGCCGGGCCGGGAGTGACCCTCCCCTTCTTTCTGCGACGTGCCCTGGGACGGCTGCGCGGTCGGCCCGAGGGGCTCCCGGCCCCGGAGCCGGAGGCCTCCGCGCGCCTGGCCGCTGCCATGGCGGAGAGCCCGACGACGGTCACTTGGGTGAACCACGCGAGCCTGCTGGTGCGGATGGAAGGCATCACCCTGCTCACCGATCCCACCTGGGCGAACGCCGCCGGACCCGGCGGGGTGCTCGGCGCGCGGCGGCTCGCGCCCGCCGGGCTGGGCGTCGAGGAGCTACCCGCCATCGATGCCGTGCTCATCTCCCACAACCACTACGACAGCTTCGATCTCGACGCTCTGCGCGCCCTGGCAGAGCGAAACCCGAAGACGCGTTTCCTGGTGCCGCTCGGCGATGGCCGACTGCTGCGCGATGCGCGCATCGAGAACTTCGAGGAGTTCGACTGGAGCGAGTCGCTCACCCTCGGAACGGTCACCATCACCTGCCTGCCGAGCCAGCACTGGAGCCGGCGCGGCCTCTTCGACGAGCGCCGCTCCCTGTGGGCCTCCTGGGCCGTCACCGGCCCCAGCCGGCGCTTCTACTTCGCTGGGGACAGCGGCTACTTCGGAGGCTTCGCGGCCATCGGCGCAGCCCTCGGCCCCTTCGATCTGGCGGCCCTGCCCATCGGCGCCTACGACCCGCCGGCCATGATGGCGGCCATGCACATGAACCCCGAGCAGGCCGTCCAGGCGACCCTCGACCTGGACGCTTCCCGCGCGCTCGGGATCCACTTCGGCACCTTCGACCTCACAGACGAGGC
>JBDLIK010000343.1:0-4494 GCA_039714895.1 Myxococcota bacterium
ACCTCGCCCGCCGCGCGCGCCGCTACGCCCGGGAGGTCCGCGAGTTCGATCGCTCCCGGGAGCGAGCGCGCTCTCCGGAGCCTCGCGGTGAGGCCTTCGAGCCGGGGGCCTCGGAGTCGGCGACCCCGGAACCCGAGACCTTCGAGTTCCCCGAGGTGCTCGGATGGCAGCCCCTGGTCCTTAACTCCGCCCAGAGCTGCGCGCGATGCGGCCGCTCCCTGGCCCGCGGCGATCGCGCCTTCCTGGGTCTGGCCACCGGGGGTCCAGGCAACACCTGGCTCTGTCGGGAGTGCGTGCCTTCTTAGCGAGGGCAGACCCGAGCCCGGCAGTTCGCTCCACGAACTCGCGTCCTGGAGGGAAGGTCATGGACTGGAAGGAGAAGGCGCAGGAGATCGCGAGCCGTGGGGTGGTGCGCGGGGTGGCCGCCTGGGAGCGTCTGCGCACGGGCGCTTGCTACGACCCCTTCGCCCCTGGCTTCTACGAGAACCCCTATCCGCAGTACGAGCGTCTGCTGGAGCGGGATCCCGTCCATCGCATCACCTTCGGCCAGGCCTGGATCGTGTCGCGCTTCGACGACGTCGAGGCCCTGCTGCGGGATCCACGGCTGTCCGCGGACGACCGGAAGTCCCGGCGCTTCGACGCCATGCGCAAGCGACTCCAGAAGGCCGGAGTCTGGGACGAGGAGCAAACGCCGACCCTGCTGCGTTCGGATCCTCCGGACCACACGCGCATGCGCCGGCTCGTGAGCAAGGCGTTCACGCCGCGAGCGGTGGCGGCGCTCGAGCCCCGCATCGTCAAGCTGGTCGGCGAGCTCCTCGACACGGTGTCTCCGGCGGGAGAGATGGACCTGATCCGGGATCTCGCCTATCCGCTGCCCGTCCAGGTGATCGCCGAGATGCTCGGCGTTCCCAACCAGGACCTCGAGCGCTTCAAGCACTGGTCCGACGAAATCGTGCGCACCCTCGGCGTCTCCAACCTCGACGACTTCCGCCGCTCCAGGAAAGCCGGAAAGGAGCTGCGGGCCTATCTCGAGGGGATCGCCGAGGAGCGCCGCCGCGAGCCCCGGGAGGATCTGATCTCGGGTCTGCTGCGCGCCGAGGAGAAGGGCGACACGCTCAGCATCGCGGAGGTCTACGCCACCTGCTCGCTGCTGCTCATCGCCGGCAACGAGACCACCACCAACCTGATCGGCAACGCCGTGCTGGCCCTGCTTCGGCATCCCGATCAGCTGGCGCTCCTTCGGGACGATCCGGGGCTGGTGGAAAACGCCGTCGAGGAGGTGCTGCGCTTCGACCCGCCGGTCCAGCTCACGGCCCGCCTGGTGGCCGAGGAGTTCGAGTTCCGCGGACGGCGTTTCGAGAAGGGTCAGGAGATCGTGCTGCTGCTGGCGGCGGCCAACCGGGATCCCTCGGCGAATCCGGAGCCCGGCCGCTTCGACGTGACCCGCAGCGAGGTGCGCCACCTCTCGTTCGGGCACGGGCTGCACTTCTGCCTGGGTGCGAACCTCGCTCGCCTGGAGGCGCGCATCGCGATCTCGGCGCTGATCCGGCGGCTGCCGCGGCTCCGGCTGGCCGTGCTCCAGCCTCGCTGGCGGGACAACACGATCCTGCACGGGCTGCAGTCGCTCCCGGTGAGCTTCTAGAGCTCCGCGTACGCCGGGAGCGGGCCCGACGCGAACGGACGGTTACCCCCGAGCCCTCTTCCGGTCCCCCTGAGCCAGGAGCGCGGCCCGGGCGCCCCATCCCGCCCGATCTGCCCGCGGACAAGTCGGGCACGCTTCTTGCCGATGCAAGGGGTGTGCAGCTCCAAGCCCGACCCGCTCTCGCCGTGGCCCTGCTGCTGGCCCTGTCCGCGCCGCCCCCGGCCCGCTCGCTCGAGCCCCGGGCTCCGGCGGCGCCTCTCTTCCCGATCGACGCCATCCAGGGAGCGGCTCACGCGTCGCCTCTCGAAGGGGAGCAGGTCACCACCGTGGGCATCGTGACCGCGGTGGATTCGAACGGCTTCTACCTGCAGGGTGGCGACGCCGATGACGACCCGGCCAGCTCGAGCGGCCTCTTCGTCTTCACCGGGCTCGTGCCCCCGGTCTTCGTGGGCGACGAGATCCAGGTGACGGGCACGGTGGCGGAGTTCGTGGCCGGAGGCACTGCCTCGGAGAACCTTCCGATCACCGAGCTGGTGGACCCCAGCATCGATGCGGTCTTCGCGGAGAGACTCCCGCTGCCCTTCGCGACCGTGGTGGGAGAAGGCGGACGCCTGCCGCCGAGCGAGCTCATCGACGACGACGGCTTCAGTGTCTTCGATCCCGAGGACGATGGCATCGACTTCTACGAGAGCCTCGAGGGCATGCGGGTGCGACTCCCAGAGGCGGTGGCGGTGGCTCCCATGCTCTCGTTCAGCGAGTTCTGGGTCGTGGTGGACGACGGTCGCGCGGCCACCGGCCGAAGCCGACGGGGCAGCCTCGTCCTGCGCGAGGACGATCCCAACCCGGAGCGCATCCAGGTGCAGCTGGACGCCGATCTGCTCCCGGGCGCTCCCTCCCCCCGGGCGGTGGCAGACCGTCTGGGGGACGTGGTAGGCGTCGTCAGCTACGGCTTCGGCAGCTTCGAGGTGCGACCCACGGAGCTCTTCGCCGTCGAGGCGGGAGGGCTCGGGCCCGAGACCACGACCCTCGAGCGGGGGGACCAGCAGCTTCTGCTGGCGAGCTTCAACGTCGAGAACCTCGATCCGGGCGATGGGGAGCGCTTCGATGCGTTGGCCGCCCAGATCGTGGAGGGGCTCGGTGCCCCCGATCTGCTGGCGCTCCAGGAAGTGCAGGACGACGATGGCGCGGAGAACACGGGCAACGTGGAGGCCGACGGCACCTGGCGCGCGCTGGTCCGGGCCGTGGAGGATGCCGGGGGGCCCCACTATGAGTGGGTCGATCGGTCCCCCGAGAACGGTCGCGACGGGGGTCAGCCCGGAGGCAACATCCGCGTCGGCTACCTCTTCGATCCCACCCGCGTGGAGCTGGTGCCCGGGAGCGTCGAGCGCCTGCTGGACCGCGACCCCGCGGACGGCGACGTGTTCTCTCGCAGCCGCAAGCCCCTGGCGGCCGAGTTCCGCTTCGGGGGGGAGACCCTGCTGCTGGTGAACCTCCACCTCACCTCCCGGGGCGGGGGCAGTCCGCTCTTCGGGGCCACCCAGCCCCCGGAGGTGGGTGGGGCGGATCGCCGGCTGGAGCAGGCCGCGGAGGTGCGCGCCCAGCTGGAGGCGCGCGTGGCGGACCGACCCGATCTCCACGTGGTCGTACTCGGCGACATGAACGAGTTCCCCTTCGCCGAGCCGCTGCTTGCTCTCGAGGGAGGCGACACGCCTCCCCGACTCACGAACCTGGCTCAACTCCTCCCCGAGGAGGAGCGCTACTCGTTCGTCTTCCAGGGCAACGCCCAGCAGCTCGACCATGTCCTCGTGTCTCCCGGCGTCCTTCCCGGCGCGGCCATCGACATCGTCCATCGCAACGCCGAGTTCCGGGACAACGCCAGCGACCACGATCCCGTGCTGGTGCGCCTGCTGGTCTCCGAGCCGGGGGAGTTGCTGCAGGGCCTCGGGGCGATGGCGCTGTGCGCGGGTCTGGCTCGGACCTGCGCCGGCCGAGAACCCGGAGGCTGACCGTTCAGTCCGCCTCCGAGGCGGATGGCGAAGGGAGCAGGTCGGCCCCGCGCGCGTACTCCAGGATCGCCTGGGCGGCCACCCGATGTCCCTCCTCGTCCGGATGCATGGCCTGGCAGCGCCCGGCCAGACGCGCCAGCTCGCCGCCGCCTGCCTGGAGGAAGGCCGGCAGCAGGTCGAGGACGTGGAATCCCTGCTCCTGGGCGGCGCCCAGGATCACCTGGTGTCGGGCTGCCTCCGCATAGACGCCGTCTTGCTGGCGATGCAGGTGCGGGAACAGCACGAGCAGCACCTCGAAGCCTTGGAGCTCCGAGAGCTCGCGCAGAGGCTCGAGCTGCCGAGCGACCCGACCCGCATGGTCCCCCGCCCCCGAGCGGAGCTCGCTCTCCGGCTCGCCCCGGGCCAGCGCCCCGGTGCGAAGCGCCACCGCCCGCACCAGATGGCTCTCGAGGAGCAGGCTGCGTCGGATTCCCGCCGCCAGCTCGCGGGCCCTGCGGTAGCGGGGATCACGCTCCAGACCCCGGAGCTCTTCCGAGTGGCGGTAGGAGGCGTCGTCGTTCAGGCAGTAGGCGACGACGACGAGATCCGGATCGAAGGCGAGCCCCCGGGCTTCGAGGAGTGCGATCTCTTCCTCTGTCCCGTAGCCGGACACCGAGAGGTTCAGGAACTCGACGGGGGTTCCCGAGGCCGCTTCCTGCTCGAGCGTCGCCTCCATCCGCTCATGAAAGAGGGCGGGGAGGGGCAGCAGCTCCCGCGCCGTGCAGTAGCCGAAGCCGATGGAGTCGCCGAGCACCACGACGCGCAACCCGCCGGCGGGCTTCTCGACGGGATACTCGCGATCTCGCA
>JBDLIK010000344.1:0-4488 GCA_039714895.1 Myxococcota bacterium
CTCCCTCGCGCTCTGCGCGCTCTATCCCCTGGATGATGTGATCGGCGGACGCCGGGTTGATCGAGCCGGCGACCACCACGAGCTCGAGCCGCGGGGCGGCGGTCGGAACTTCGGGCGTCTCGGGGCTGACCTGCTGGGCCGCCGCCACGCCCAGCAGCACCCCGAGGCTGACGCAGAGCAGCGGGGGGAGGAGCACCCTCATTCGCTTCCCCGCAGCTTCTCGACGCGATCGAGGAGGCGGGCGGCCACCTCGGTCTTCGGAAGCAGCGGCAGCGCCTCGGCTTCTCCGCTCGGCCAGACGAAGGTCACGGCGTTGTGGTCGCTCTCGAATCCCGCCTCCTGGCGGGAGATGTCGTTCGCCACCAGCAGGTCGCAGCCCTTGCGGGCGAGCTTGCGCCGGGCGGCGTCGAGGACGTCATGGCTCTCGGCGGCGAAGCCCACGACGATGCGATCGCCGCGCTGGCTCGCGATCTCCTCCAGGATGTCGGGATTCGCGACCAGCTCCAGGGAGAGCCCGGCCCCGGCCGGAAGGTCCTCCTTCTTGATCTTTCGCTCCGAGGGGTGGGCGGGCCGGAAGTCGGCCACCGCCGCACACAGCACGGCCACGGCCACGCCATCCATCTCGGCGAGCACCGCGTCCCGCATCTCGAGGGCGGTCTCCACGTCCACCCGCCGCACCCCCGCCGGTGTGGACAGCCCGACGGGCGCCGCCACCAGCACCACGTCAGCGCCGCGACGCGCCGCCTCCGCCGCGATCGCGAAGCCCATGCGTCCCGAGGAGCGGTTGGTGATGGCGCGAACCGCGTCGATCGGCTCGCGGGTGCCGCCCGCGCTCACCAGCACTCGCTCGCCCGCCAGCGTGCGCGGTCCCAGCAGGCGCTCGGCCTCCGCGGCCAACCCCTCGGGCTCGGTCATGCGGCCCTCGCCCTGCCAGCCGCAGGCCAGGTCGCCGCTCTCGGGACCGATCAGCCGGACGCCTCGCTCCCGAAGGATCCCGACGTTCGCCCGGGTGGCCGGGTGGTTCCACATCTGGACGTTCATCGAGGGAGCGACGAGGAGGGGCGCCCGGGTCGCCAGCAACAGGGTGGTCACCAGGTCGTCGGCGAGGCCGTGGGCCATGCGGCCCAACAGGTGGGCAGTGGCCGGCGCCACCACGATCAGCTCGGCCCAGTCCGCCAGGGCCACGTGATCGATCTCGCCCTCCTCTGCGGGGTCGAAGAGGTTGCTGCGCACCGTCTCGCCGGTGAGCGTCTGGAGCACCAGCGGAGACACGAAGCGGGCGGCATCTCGGGTGAGGACGCAGCGCACGGAGTGGTCCGCCCGGCGCAGGGCGCGCACCAACTCGGGGATCTTGTAGGCGGCGATCCCGGCGCTCACCGCCACGAGCACCCGGCGTTGTCCCATCGGAGTGGTCCTCGGAAATCCTGCGCGCTGTCGAGAGGTTACCGAGATGCGCCAACCCGGCGCCACCCGCCGCCCAGGAGGCGCTCGCCAGCCCGCAGACGCGTCTCCAGCACCGGCTGCGAGTCGGCCTCGGCATAGATGCGGATCAATGGCTCGGTGCCGGAGGCCCGCCAGTGCAGGAAGCCGTCCCCGAGGGTGAGGCGGAGTCCGTCGCCCGCATCCACGGAGCGCACGGCCGCGCGTCCCACCCGCTGAGGCGGAGAGGCCTCGAGCGCGAGGAGGCGCTCCCTGGCGGCCGGGCTCGTGGGCACCGCCCGCCGACCCCACGCGTGGGGACCGAGCTTCCGGGTGAGCTCCGAGAGACGTCGGCCGAGGGGAGCCCCGAGGGTGGCGGACAGCTCTGCGAACAGCGCCGCCGAGAGGATGCCGTCCTTGTCGAGGCCGAATCCGCCGAACGCGAAGCCCCCGCTCTCGTCTCCGGCGGCGTCCAGGCGCCCGGCCTCCACGGCGCGGGCCAGGTGCTTGAAGCCCACCGGGACGCGCTCGACCCGGAGCCCGTGCCATTCCGCCACGAGCTCCGGCAGCGAGCCCACCGGCGACGCCAGCACCACGCCCTTTTCCACGCGGCCCGTCCGGATCAGGTGGTCGAGCAGCAGGGCCAGGGCCTCGCTGGCGTCCAGAATCCGCCCCCCCGCGTCCACCACCGCGAAGCGGTCCCCGTCTCCGTCGGTCGCCACACCGAGGCGCAGCCCCCTTCCCTGCCGCAGCTCGGCCGCGAGGGGCGTGAGCCGCGGGCCCTCGGGGTCCGGCGACTCGCCCCCGAACCCGGGGTCCGGCTCGCCGCGGCGCACGCGGACCGAGACCCCCGCCCGGCCGAGGACCGCGTCGAGCACGCCAGCTCCGGCCCCGTGCAGCGCGTCGTGGATCACCTGCAGGCCCGAGCCCCGGAGCACCCGCACGTCGAGCCGCCCCAGCAGGTCCGCGCGGTAGGCCTCCAGGATCTCCACGGCCCCCTTGGCCACCGCTCGCGGTGGCTCCCGGCCCAGCCAGGCCCGGGCCCGCGTCTCGATCTCCCGGGTGACCTCCGGGGGCGCCGCCGCCCCAGTGCGGGTGACCAGCTTGAGCCCCTGATACTCCGGGGGGTTGTGGCTGGCCGTGAAGACGAGACCCGCGGCGGCCCGGCGGCGGCGCACCGCGTGGGCCAGGGCCGGGGTGGGCACCGGCCCCCGGGCGCGGCCGACGCGCAGGCCCGCCGCCGCCAACACGGACGCCGCCTCGCATGCGAGACGCTCACCGAGGAGGCGGGTGTCGTGGGCCACCAGCACCCGCGCGCCCGGCTGCCCGGCGGACACCCACTCCGCCACGCCCCGGACCACCGCCCGGGCGCGGGGCAGCGTGAACTCCTCACCCAGGATCCCCCGCCAGCCGCTGGTCCCGAAGCGGATGGGAGACGGCGCGCAGGCCGGCGGATCGGTCAGGAGCGGCCCACCTTCTCGCGAAGCATCTTGGCGACGAGCGGTGGCACGAAGTCGTCGACGCTGGCTCCGAAGCGCACGAGCTCCTTGAGCCTCGTCGAGCTGACATACAGGTACTGCTGGTCGGCCATCATGAACATCGTTTCGAGCTCCGGGTGCAGATGCTTGTTCATGAGCGCCATCTCGAACTCGTACTCGAAGTCGGACATGGCGCGCAGCCCACGAACCACCACCTTCGCACCCACCTCGCGCGCGTAGTCCACCACCAGGCCCTGGAAGCTGCTGACGCGGATGCCGGGCTCCCGCCCGAGGACGGACTCGAGCATCTCCACTCGTTCTTCGACACCGAAGGTGCCGGTCTTGGCGAGGTTGTCCCCGACGGCCACCACCAGCTCGTCGAAGACCCGTCGGGCACGAGCCACCAGGTCCAGGTGTCCGTTGGTGACCGGATCGAAGCTCGCCGCGAACAGGCCGACGGAGCCCCCGCCCTTCTCCGTACGCTCGCGTGCCATGGATCCGCGTGCCTCCTCGCCAGCCTCCGCCCTGGCCATCCGGGTGAGCGTGGTGTCGCCGTAGCGCTTCCGATCCACGAGAACGAGGCCCGGCACGATGGCCGGCTCGCCGTGGCAGGAGCTCTCCACCACGAGAGTAGCGCCGGATGCGAGGATTCCCGCCTCCACCGCACAGGAGAGTACGGCCGGCGTATCCCGGCTGGCGTAGGGGGGGTCCAGCAGGACCAGATCGAAGCGCTCCGCCTCCCGGGCCAGACGCCGCAGCACGGCGCGGACATCGCCTCGAACCACCCGGGACGAGTCCCGCAGCTGGAGCTCCTCCAGGTTGCGACGCAGCGCCGAGACGGACGGCGAGGCGCGATCCACGAAGACGGCGTGGGTTGCGCCACGCGAGAGCGCCTCGATCCCCAGGGCGCCGCACCCCGCGAAGAGGTCGAGCACCCGGGCGCCTTCCAGGCTCCCGACCCGCGCGAACAGCGACTCGCGCACGCGATCGCTGCTCGGCCTCACGCCACCCCGGGGAACGCGCAGCCGCCTTCCCGCGAGGCGTCCCCCCGTCACCCGCATGGACAGACGGAGCGAGCCCCACACCCCAGGACGTCTTGATCGACGCCGGGCAGGTTCCTACACTGCGCGCTCCTCGCGCGGCGGGAGCCCGCCGTGGCGATCATTCGCAACAGTTGCGGACTCGTCTGCACCGCGAGTGTGTAGCACGCAGAGCAGGCGTCCGGGACGAGCCGGTTGGCCCGGCGCAGTGGGAGGCGGCTTCGAAAATGGCGACGACCGCAGTGGCGAGAATCAAGCGGAGGCTGCCGGAGAGGCTGGCCGAGGTCCGGGGAGATCGTTCCCAGCGTCAGTTCGCGCGTGACCTGGGCGTGTTTCAGCAGAACGTGAATCGCTACGAAGCCGGAACCACGCCGCACACCGACTTCCTCATCACCCTCGCGCTCAAGGAAGGCGTGTCCATCGACTGGCTGCTCCTCGGCAAGGGGCGCATGCGCCGGCGCTAGCAAGGCGGCGAAGCCGCCGCGCAGCGAGCCGAAGGCGAGCGAAGTGCGGGCCCCCGCAAGGAGTGCTGCGCGCGCCTCCTGCGCTCG
>JBDLIK010000345.1:0-4486 GCA_039714895.1 Myxococcota bacterium
TAGCTGCGGTCCCGCTTCGCGGGACCTTCCGCGGCGTCGGCTGACCCGAGTCTCGGATCAGCCTCCTAGCCTCGCCCTTCCTCGACGGCGCCTCGTCGACAGGCCTGCGAGGTGCTACCCGTCGCCCAGCCGTGAGATTCCTCGGAGCCGTCGCGCACGTGCTGGTTCTGGCCCTCCTCGCCTGCGGATCGGAGTCCGCGGCCCAGGTGCCGGCGTCCATCGAGCCTTCCGAGCTTGCGGCGCGGATCGCCTCCGGCTCGGCGCCGCGCATCCTCGACGTCCGGACTCCCGGGGAGTTCGCTGCCGGACACATCCCGGGCGCCATCAACGTCCCCCACGACGAGCTGGGCGATCGGCTGTCGAGCCTCGACCTCGCGCCCACCGAGGAGATCGTCGTCCACTGCGAGCGCGGCGGTCGCGCTGCGGCCGCCGAGTCGATCCTGCGCAGCGCCGGTTACACCCGGGTGCGGGACCTGGACGGGCACATGCAGGCCTGGCGCTCCCAGGGCCGACCGGTCGAGTAGGCGAGCACTGCGATGGCTCGCCCCGCTTCCCTCCTGTCGATCCTCATCGCGCTCGCCGCCTGTGCGTCGCAGGGCCCCAGCGGGATTCCGACGGGCCGGGTCATCGATCTCACCCATCCCTTCGACGTCGCGGCCGTCTACTGGCCCACCGCAGAGGGCTTCGTGCTCGAGACCGAGTTCCAGGGCATGGTCGAGCACGGTTACTATTACGAGTCCCACCGCTTCCGGGCCTCCGAGCACGGCGGCACCCATCTCGATGCGCCGATCCACTTCGCCGAGGGTCGGCAGACCGTGGACGAGATTCCCCTGGAGCGGCTCATGGGACCCGCGCGGGTGGTCGACGTCTCGTCGGCTGCGGAGAAGGACCCGGACTACGCGATCACCCGCGACGACCTGGAGCGCTTCGAGGCCGAGCACGGCCGCATTCCCCCGGGCGCCGTGGTCCTGCTCCGGACGGGCTTTTCCGAGCGCTGGCCGGACCGCGCCCGCTACCTGGGCACCGAGGAGCGTGGCCCCGACGCCGTCGCCAGGCTCCACTTCCCGGGTCTGCATCCCGACGCAGCCCGCTGGCTGCTGAGCGAGCGCGACATCGCGGCGGTGGGCCTCGACACGGCGAGCATCGACCCCGGCGAGTCCACGCTCTTCGAGTCCCACCGTGTGCTCCTCGCGGGAAACGTCCCCGTGTTCGAGAACGTGGCCCACCTGGGCGAGCTACCCCCGAGCGGAGCCTACGTGATCGCTCTCCCCATGAAGATCGGGGGAGGCAGCGGCGCTCCGCTGCGGATCATCGCTCTGCTTCCCCAGCCGCAGTAGTGCCCGGCGTCAGACCCCGAGCACCAGCCGGAGCTCGTTCAAGCCGCGCAGCGTCATGCGGGACCCGAACTCCGGCTCGAGCGCCAGCTCCATGCGCGGGAATCGGCGGATCAGCGTGCCGAGGGCCACCTGGCCCTCCAGACGCACCAGGGAGGCCCCCAGACAGTGGTGGATTCCTCCGCCGAAGGAGACGTGCTCGTGGGCACCCGCGCGCGCCACGTCGAGGGTGTCCACATCGTCGCCCCACTTGCGCGGGTCACGGTTCGCGGCCCCGAGCATGGCGAAGATCACGCCGCCGGCCTCGATGCGTTGTCCCCCGATCTCCACGTCCTCCCGCGCGATCCGCCGGGTGAACTGCGCGGGGCTATCGAAGCGAAGCAGCTCCTCGATGGCGTTGGCCTCGAGCGCCGGATCCCGCCGCAGCCGCTCCAGCTGCTCGGGGTGCTTCAGCAGGGCGTAGGTGCCGTTTCCGATCAGGTTCACCGTGGTCTCGTGGCCCGCGATGTAGAGCAGCATCAGCTGGTCCACCAGTTCGTTCTCGGAGAGACCCGCTCCCTGCTTCTCGATCTCGATCAGCGCCGAGAGGAGATCCTTGTCGGGGTTCCGCCGCTTGGCCTCGATCACGCCGATCAGGTAGTCGGCCATCTGGTCCGAAGCCTCGATCGACGCCTCGAAGTCCTCGTTCGAGATGGACTGGTCGAGGGCCTTGGTGATCGCATGGGACCAGCCCCGGATGAGCGCCTCGTCGCCCGGGGGCATCCCGAGCATCCCGGAGATCACGACGAGCGGCAGCGGGAAAGCGAAGTCCTGGATCAGCTCGGTCTCGCCCTTCTCCGCCAGGCGGTCGAGGGTCTGGTCCACGAGGGCCTGCAGGCGCGGGCGCAGTTCCTTCACGGCCTTGGGCGTGAAGGACCGGTAGACCTGCCGCCGCAGCCGGGCGTGATCCGGCGGATCGCGGCGGAACATCATCTTGGTCTGACGGCCCGCCAGGCGCTCGAGCCGAGCCCGCTCCTTGTCGACGTAGGTGCTGGCGGCAGCGTGCTGCAGCTCGACCGTGAGGGCCTTGTTGCGGCCGACGGCGAGCACGTCGTCGTAGCGGGCCACCAGCCAGGTGCCCTGTCCGGCGTCGTAGTGCACGGGCTCGTGCTCGCGGATCAGAGCGAATTGCTCGTAGGGGTTCTGGTAGAAGCCCGGAGCATCGGGGTCGAGCCCGATGTGCTCGGGCCGCGGGGCCGGACGCATTGCGGCCGCGGGGGTCGCGGCGACCCGCAGCGTGGTCTCGTCGGCCAGCGAAGCGAGCCTCGCCACCGTCTCGCCTCGGGCCCGCAGCCAGCGGCTCACCTGGCACAGCAGTGCGCGCGTGACCGACGGTGCCTCGTCGAGGAGCCGATCGAAGCTGCGTCCGTCGATCACCTGGACCGTCACGGGCGTGCGCGCCACCACGGTGGCCGTGCGCGGGGCGCTGTCGAGGAGACCCATCTCTCCGACGCTCTCCCCCTCGCCGATGTTGCCGACGAAGCGCCCCGAGACGGTGACGTCCGTCTCTCCTTCCACGATCACGTAGCAGTCCCGGGCCGGGTCGCCCTCCCGATAGAGAACGTCTCCCGCCTCGAACTGGGCCTCGGCCCGGGCCAGGGCGGCGACGCGGTCGAGGTCGGCCGGGCTGCACTCGCGGAAGAGCTCGAGCTCTGTCAGACGCTGACGGGTCTCGTCGATGCTGAGCGGCATGGTCCCTCCTGGGCGGTCGGCCCATCGAGAGATTCTACGCCGTCGCCCCGGCCGGCGGGGGCGAAGCGTGGGTTCGGCGGGGAGGCCTCTGCAGCCTGGACGTCGCAGGTCCGCTACAAAGCGTCCTCCATGAGGCCCCTGCGAATCCTGGTCGCCTACCTCGCGGCAGCAGGCGTCTTCCTGCTCCGTTGTAGCTGTCGCATCCGCTGGCACGATGATCCGCGCAAGCAGCTGCGTGAGGAGGGGCACCCCTACGCGTACGCCATACTCCATTGTCATCAGATCGCGGCCATCGTGGCGCGCGAGCCCGGCACCGGGGCCATGGTGTCCCGCTCGGCCGACGGCGACCTGCTGATCCCGACGCTTCGGGCCAACGGCATCGTCCCCATCCGCGGCTCGTCGCGGCGAGGGGAAAGCGAGAAGGGCGGAGCCGCTGCGTTGAGCCGTCTGATCCGGCATGTGCGCGGCGGCCATCCGGCCTACCTGGCTGTGGACGGCCCCCGGGGACCCCGGAACCACGTTCAGCCCGGAATCGCGAAGCTGTCGCAGGAGACGGGGGCGGCAGTCCTGATCGCGGCCCCGATTCCGCGGCGACGCTGGATCCTCCAGAAGACCTGGGATCGGTTCCAGATTCCGAAGCCGTTCTCGAGTCTGGACATGTACTTCGGCGAGCCGCTCTATCCGAAGGCAGGAGCTCGAGAGGGTCTCGACGCTTTTCGCGAGCGAATCGAGGACGCTCTGACCGCACTCGAAGCGACGCACGATTCGGAAGAAGCCGCCGAGGGAACCCTCGCCGCCCAGCGGCGACGCGCTCGGCTCCGGGTAGAGGGCCCTGCGAATCTTTCCTAACATCTGCCCCTCTGGCTGCCATTCTCCGATTCGAGTGGGAGGCGGAGATGGACAAGGCGATCCGCAGGCTGGGGATCCTGGTGGTCGGGGCGGCGGTGCTTGGGTTGGTGGCGCCGGTTGAGGCGCAGGGGCCGCTCACCGCCTGCCGCATGACGTACGACCTGAAGGGCTGGTCCGTCCTGTACAAGACCGCGCGGGGGCCGGGCCGGATCGTCTGCGAGAACGGACAGACGGCCAGCGTGCAGATCACGACCCACGGCGGAGGGATCACCTTCGGCGTCGATTCGGTTGTTGGCGGTCGGGGTGTCATCTCCGGCGTGTGGGACATCGACGAGATCTTCGGAGTCTACGTCCAGGCCGTGGGGCACGCGGGGGCGGGACCCTCGGTCTCCGGCCGGGTGATGACGAAGGGCAGGGTGAGTCTGGCACTCTCCGAAGGTGGGCGCGGCGTGAACCTGGGGTTTGCCTTCGGAGCGTTCAGCATCCGGCGCAGCTAGGAGCCTGACCCAAGACTGCTGCGCCGGCCGGAAGCCGATGCATCACCGCTGGCTGCGTTGCTCTCAATCGCCCTA
>JBDLIK010000346.1:0-4473 GCA_039714895.1 Myxococcota bacterium
CAAAGCGACGGGCGCGTCCGCCTCCAACACCGCATCTTCGAGCGAGACGGCTGGCGCTGCGCGGTGCCGGGCTGCACCTCCTATCGCAACCTCCAGGTGCACCACGTGGTGTTCCGCTCGCAGGGCGGCGACGACGAGCCGGAGAACCTGATCACGCTCTGCGCGTGGCACCACCAGCGCGGGGTCCACGGCGGATTGGTGCGCATCACGGGCCGGGCGCCCGACCGTCTTCGCTTCGAGCTGGGGCTGCGGGACGGGGAGCCGCCCCTCGCGGTCTACGACTCGGGGGATCGCCTATTGGCGTAAGCGAAGAGCGGGCCCGCTTGGGATCCCCTACTGCCGTCGCCGTGGGCAGAGCACGGCGCAGGACCCGGTCGACCGCGCCAGCGCCCGAGTCGGGGCCGCCGGCCAACGGATCTCCGACCACCTCGTAGGGGTCCTCGTAGGGCTGGGAGACGGCGTCCCTCAGGAGGCACCCGCGCGGCTGCCCGGCTCCAGGATCCCGCGCTCCGTGAGCAGCGCCCGCGAGGCCTCGACCCCCCGGACCTGGTGGGCATCCAGCCCCACGGCGCGGGCGCCTTCCACGTTGATCTGGTTGTCATCGAGAAAGAGGATCTCCTCGGGCGCGCAGCCGAGGGCGGCCACCACGTGCTCGTAGGCCTCGGCGTCTGGCTTCACCAGGCCGATGCGGTTGGAGTAGAAGTGCTCGTCGAAGAGCGCGCGCAGCCGGAAGGCGTCGTGCTGGTGATCGATGTGGAGGGCGTTGGTGTTCGAGAAGCAGGCGCGATGCACGCTTCCCGCCAGGGAGGCCAGCAATGACTCAGCCCCGGGCAGCAGACCGCGGGGCCAGCGGCGGAAGGCCTCGAGAAACTCGCCGGGCTGCAGCGGGAGCTCCCAGCTCTCCACCATGCCCCGAGCGAACTCGTCGGTGGTGCAGTGGCCCCGCTCGAAGCGGCGCACCCAGGGGCAGGAGAGCCAGCGCCGCCAGATCTCCTCCTCGCGCGACTCCCCGACGAGGGCTCCGAGCTCCCCCACCCCGCCGAGCTCCACGACGACGCCGCCGAGGTCGAACAGGACGACGCGGATGGCCATGGCGGGGGAGGCTAGCGCCACTCGGCCCGGGGCGCGTGGCCGCGAACGCTCCGGAAGCCGCAGCTCCACCGCTGCAGTGCCCGCCCGGAGCTGCAGTGGCGAGCGGGCTGGGAGGCTCCATCTTCTCAGCCGCGCACCCTGGAGGGCATCCGATGGACGTGAGCCGCCTCTTCACGCCCGAGTTCCACGCCGACCCCTATCCCATCTATCGCGAGATGCGGGAGGAAGGGCGTCTGCTCGAGGTCGGGGGGATGGAGAGCTGGATCGCCACGGGCTACGAGGAGGTCTTCACCATCCTGAGAGATGCGCGCTTCAAGAGCGGCTTCAGCCGGTCGGACAACGCGTACGACCGGCAGTGGCAGGCTCGCTCTCCCGTCACCTTCGAGTTCTTCCATCGCAACATGCTGGGAGCGAACCCCCCGGACCACACCCGCCTACGCGGCCTGGTGAGCCGGGCCTTCACGCCGCGCAGGGTGGAGAGCCTCCGGCCCCGGGTCGAGTCGATCGTCTCCAAGCTGCTGGACGAGGTCGCGCCTCGCGGCCGCATGGACGTGGTCCAGGACTTCGCCTACCCGCTGCCGCTCACGGTCATCGCCGAACTCCTCGGGGTCCCCGTGGAGGACCGCGAGAAGCTGAAGGCCTGGTCCCAGCCCTTCACGCGGATCCTCGACGGCATGACCCGGGACGCCTACCTGGAGGAGGCCGAAGCCGCAGCGCTCGAGATGAACGCCTACTTCCGCGAGCAGTTCGAACGCCACCGGCAGCGGCCCGGGGACGATCTCATCGACGGGCTGCTGGCGGCTCACGACGAAGGAGATCGGCTCTCCGAGGACGAGCTCCTCTCCACCTGTCTGCTTCTGCTGGTGGCGGGGCACGAGACCACCACCAACCTGGTGGGCAACGGGCTGCTGGGACTGCTCCGACATCCTGAGCAGTGGGAGCGCCTGCGCGCGCAGCCCGAGCTCGCCCCCTCGGCGGTGGAAGAGTGCCTGCGCTACGACGCGCCGGTGCAGTTCACCTCCCGGCGCCCCTGGGAGGACGTGGAGCTCTTCGGAAGGACGGTGCCGGGAGACATGGAGGTGATCCTGGTGCTCGGTGCGGCCAACCGCGATCCGGCACGCTTCCCGGACCCCGACCGCCTCGACATCGGGCGCGCGGACAACACCCACCTGGCCTTCAGTCAGGGCATCCACTTCTGTCTGGGTGCCTCGCTGGCGCGCCTCGAGGCCGAGGTGGCCTTGCGCGGCCTCTCCAGGCGCTTCCCGGAGATGGAGCTGGCCTGCGAGACCGTGAGCTACCGGCCGGGCTTCGCCATCCGGGCGCTCGAGGCGCTGCCGGTGGATCTGGGCTGAGCCGGGCTGCGAGCGGCGCCCGCAGCCCACTCAGGAGAGCAGGGTCGCGGCGCGCTGGAAGCACCACCATGCGGCCAGCGAGCCCAGCCCGTACGCCGGAATCGGCCGCGCCCAGCGCGGCAGTGCCGGCCCCCATCGGGAGAGCAAGTACCCCCCGAGAAGCAGGACTCCCAGGAAGGCGAGCTGCCCGACCTCGATCCCGAGGTTGAAGGCGAGCAGCGCCAGTGGGATCTCGCCGTCGGGGAGCCCGACCTGGGCCAGCGCACCCGCGAACCCGAGCCCGTGGAGCAGCCCGAAGCCCCCCGCCAACAGCCATGGCGTGCGGCGGGCGAACTCGGGCGAAGCGCCGGGCTCCCGCGCGAGCTCCACCGCCAGCAGCAGCACGCTGACCGCGATGGCGAGCTCGATCGGGCCGGGAGGGAAGCGCACGGCGCCCAGCGCCGCGAGACAGAGGGTCACGCTGTGCCCGACCGTGAAGGCGGTGACCGTGGCGAAGAGCGGCCGCGGGCGGGCGGCGACGAGGAGCAGCAGCCCGAACAGGAAGAGCAGGTGATCGGCGCCCGTCGCGATGTGATCGAATCCGAGCCGTCCGTACTCTCGCACGACCTCGAGTCGGGCGGGCCGCGGCGGGACGATGTGGTCGGGCGCCTCCCTGCGGAGCACGGCCTGCAGCAGGCGACCGTCGGCCAGCTCGACGCGGAGCAGCGCGTCGATGCCGGCGGTCGCCAGGCCCGAGACACCCAGCCGCGAGCCCACCAGCTCGACCCCCGGACAATCGACCTCGAAGCGCTGCAGGACCGCGTTCGCGGTTGGCTCGACGCGATGCGTCTCTGGCGGACCGCATCCTGGCGGAAGCAACGGCGCCAGCTCCACCCCCGGCGGCTGGAGAGAGGAGATCTTGAAGGCAACCGCCAGGCGTCCCTCGGCGAGCTCGCGCACCTCGAGCAGGGCAGGGGCCAGGGGATGCGCCCCGGCAACAGCAGGGAGCCCGAGGGCCAGTAGCCCGAGGCAAGCCAGCGGGCCGGAGGCTCGGCGTTCGCACCCCACGCCGAAGGGAGGTATCAGATCCAGGGCGAGCTCGCTGTCGGAACCGGAAGGGGAGGGAGACCGTGCGCCGCGCCGCATTCTGGATCGCTGCAGCCCTCGTCGCCCTCGGGGTGCTGGCGTTCGCGGGGATGCGGATCCCGGCCCTGCAGGACCTGGGCGTGCGCTGGGCCATCGAACGGCTGGCCAGCACAGCGCCGAACGCGCTCTACGAGGACGACGCCCTGCGCGTCCTCGTCTGTGGCAGCTCGGGTCCCCTCCCCCATGCCACCCGCGCGAAGCCCTGCGTCGCCGTGTTCGCGGCCGGACGCTTCTTCGTGGTGGATGCGGGCATCGGCTCCTGGAACCGCCTGGCCGGCTGGCGCGTGGATGGGAGTCGCATCGGCGGCGTCCTCCTCACCCACTTCCACTCGGACCACATCGGAGCCCTCGGCGAATACGATCTGCAGACCTGGGTGGCGGGACGTCCGGGACCCCTCGCCGTCTTCGGCCCACCGGGGGTCGAGCGGGTGGTGGCGGGCTTCGAGGGAGCCTACGCGCTCGACACCAGCTACCGGATCGCCCACCACGGCAGCGATCTGCTGCCGCCGGAAGCAGGCCGCATGGAGGCGCGGCCGATCCGGGGCCCCGCCACCGAGGCGAGGGCCGAGGTCATCCTCCAGGAGGGAGAGCTCCGCATCACGGCCTTTCCGGTCGACCACTCTCCGGTGACACCGGCCTATGGCTACCGCTTCGACTATCGGGGGCGCTCGGTGGTGGTGAGCGGAGACACCGTCCACACGCCGACGCTGATCGAGGCCGCTGCCGGAGCCGACGTCCTGGTGCACGAAGCCCAGGCGAATCACATCGTCGAAATCATCCGGGAGACGGCGCAGCGGGCCGGGCGGCCCCGCGCCGTGAAGATCCTGTCGGACATCCCCGACTATCACACCTCGCCCGTGGAGGCCGCCGAGGCTGCCAACGAGGCCGGCGTCGGGCTCCTGGT
>JBDLIK010000347.1:0-4458 GCA_039714895.1 Myxococcota bacterium
GACGAGCTGATCCACCTCTTCGCTGCATTCGATCTCGAGCCAGTGCCCACCCGGCACGAGCGCGACGAGGTGATCGAGGTGGTCGAGATGCCCCTGCGGGCGGCGCTGGACCTGGTCTGGAAGGGCGAGCTGCGGGACGCCAAGAGCGCCCTGGCGTTGATCCATGCCGCCCACCGGTTCGGGGGCCTGGCTTGAGGCTCGGGGTGGCGCTCGGCTGGCACAGCCTCCCCTTCGAAGACCTCCTCGAGCTCACCCGGCGCGCCGAGGCGCTCGGCTACCACGCCGCCTTCGTGGACGGCGACGTCTCCATGATCCCGAGCCGCGGCGATGCCGACGTCCTCGACGGCCACACGGTCACCACCGAGCTGCTCGCGCGCACCGAGCGCATCGAGGTGAGCTCGATCCGGCTCGTCCATCACTGGAACACCGCACGCCTCGCACAGACCCTGGCCACGCTCTGGCGGCTGCATCCGGGGCGTGTGCGCCTGCTCGTCTCCATTGGAGGTCAGGGGGCGGATGCCCGCTTCGGGCTGCCGCAGCTCTCGCCCCGCGCCCGGATCGTCTGGCTCGACGAGGCGCTCGATGCAATCCGCGCCCTCTGGCGCGGCGAGGATGTGACGCGGCAGGGCCGCTTCGTGAAGCTCGAGCGGGCCCGGGTGCGGCCGACCCCGGGCAGCGAGATCCCGATCCACGTGGCCGGGCAGGGGGCGCGGCTGCTCCGGGTGGTGGCCCATCACGGGGATGCCTGGGACGTGAATCTGCCCCCGCTCCCCGAGCTCGTCGCCCGCGCAGCGGCCTCCCTCGAGGGCCATTGCAAGGAGATCGGGCGGGATCCCGCCTCGATCTCCCGCTCGCTCTGGATCTTCGCGCGCCCGGGGCGGGAGGCGGAAGACCCCAGGGTTCACGACGAGTTCCGCCGCCTCAATCCCTGGTTCCGGCTGGACGCGGCAACCCTTTCCCGAGCGATCGCCGTGGGTCCCCCAGGGGAGTGCCGGGCCTGGATCCGTCGGATCGCCGGGACGCTGCGCCTCGATCTGCCGGTGGTGGACCTCTCGGGACTCGAACCCGACGCCGCCGCGGCGGCGCTCGAGGCCCTGGCTCCCAGAAAAAGTCCTATTGACTCCGATAGTTAGACGACCTACGCTGGCCGGGTTCAGCGGGATTCCGCGCCCATCCCGCTGGCTCCAGGCCGGGTGACCCGCGGTCACGCACTCGAAGAGGAGCCGGAGGGTTCGTGCACGGACGCGGATACCAATCCGGTGGTGTGAGCTTCGGCCCTCCCGTCACGCCGCCGATCATCAAGCAGCTGCTCATCGCCAACGTTGCGGTCTTCGTGGCGCAGCACCTGCTGTCCTACGACTTCACCCGCCTGTTCTCCATCGTGCCCAGACAGTTCTGGGAGCAGGGCTACCTGTGGCAGCCCTTCACCTACATGTGGCTGCACTCTCCCCAGAGCCTGTGGCACGTG
Source organism: Myxococcota bacterium (assembly GCA_039714895.1). Classification (GTDB taxonomy): domain Bacteria; phylum Myxococcota_A; class UBA9160; order UBA9160; family DASRUS01; genus JBDLIK01. The sequence goes on from JBDLIK010000347.1 coordinate 1,469, forward strand.
GGCTTCAACATGCTCGCGCTGTGGATGTTCGGGTCGCCGCTGGCCCTGGTCTGGGGCGAGCGTCGCTTTCTACGCTTCTACCTGATCACTGGCGTCGGAGCCGGCTTGCTGATCGTCACCTGGCCGGCCCTTCTGGTGCTGTTCGGGTGGAGTCCATCGAGCTACATCTACCCCACGTTGGGCGCCTCGGGAGCCGTCTACGGCGTGCTGCTCGGCTACTCGCTCACCTGGCCCGACCGGACCATCATGCTGCTCTTTCCGCCGATCCCCATCAAGGCGATCTACTTCATCCCCTTCATCCTCGGTCTCAGCATTCTGATGGGTCCGCAGAACGTGAGCCACGTGGGGCACATCGGAGGCGTGGCCGTAGCCTGGGTGTTGCTCCGCCGGCAAGGGGGGGTGTCCCTGCTGCCGAGCCTGGCCTCGGTCCGCTACCGGCTGCGACGCTGGCGCATGCGTCGGCAGCTCCGCGCCGTGCGCGACGAAGAGAGCGAATGGCGCCGGCGCCGCGACGACGGCCCTCGGATCCACTAGGCGGAAGGCGAACTGTGGGACGAGAATCCGTGGAGAACTCCGCCGAATGCGGCCGCCGGGGAGGCGGCTTTGGCGACTTCCTGCGCAGCCTTCTCTCCGGGATCCCCTGGAGCGAGAAGGCGGAGAGCACCGAGACCTTCCGTTTCGATTCTCCCCGCGCCGGAGGGCTCCGCATCGACAACGCCAACGGCCTCACCCGGGTGCTGGGAGAAGAGCGCGACGACGTGCTCGTCGAGGCCCACAAGGTGGCGCGAGCAGAATCCGAGGAAGGCGCCAGCCGGCTGCTCCAGGACATCCGGGTGGAGTCCAGCCAGGTGGGTGGGAGCCTGGAGCTCGAGGTGGTCACCCCCGGCCGTTGGAACCGGCGCGGCCGCGTCGACCTCGAAGTTCGGGTCCCGCGCCGACTGGAGGTGGAGGTGAACGCCTCCAACGGTCGGGTCGCTTTGTGTGGGTTACGGGCCGGGGTGCGGGTGCGCTCGTCCAACGGCAAGGTGCGCCTGGAGGATCTGGTGGGTGACGCCGACATCACGGCCACCAACGCGCTGGTCTCTTGTCGCTGCACTCGGGGCCGCGTCACTGCGCGCTCCAGCAACGGAAACATCAAGCTCGAAGAGCACCGGGGCGCCGTGGACGCCTCCACATCCAACGGCCTCATCAGCGTGGCGCTCGAGGAGCTCGCGCCGGACGGAGTCCAGCTCGCCACCAGCAATGGGCGCATCGTCCTCGAGCTTCCCGACGAGGTGGATGGCGACGTGGACCTGCGCGTCGACAACGGGGTGATCCGCAACGCGCGCACCCTGTGCCGCTGCACGCGGGACACCAGCGGTCGCGTGCGCGGCACCCTCGGGGCCGGCGGCGCTCCCATCCGCTTGCGCACCTCGAACGGTTCCATCTCCCTGCGGTAACCGCTGCGGCGGTTCCCTGTTGGAAGAGCAGGTGGGGCGCCAGCGCTACCTGCCGACCGGGCGGTGGAGCGGGGCGCCGCGGTAGAGGAAGACGACCTCGGCGGGCTCGATGCGCAGGACCACCAGCTCGCCGATGGCGTCACCCTCGCGCACGGTGAGGGCCGTCCCCACACCCGGGGGCCGGACCAGCGCCAGGCGGCGGGACGCGTCTGGGTGCCAGACGGTGCGCTCGACGCTCACGGCGGGTGGAAGCGGCGTGGGTGCCAGCTGGCGCGGGGCGGGAGCGGGCGGCGCCAGCGGGGCTGGCGCAGGTTCCGCGCGGGCGATGGGAGCCGGGGCGGGCTTCGGGGAAGGCGCTTCGAAGGCCGGGGTGGGTCTGGGATCCGGCAGCCGATACGGCCGGTCACTCGGCGCCGGGATGGGCGGCACGGAAGGATCCGCCTCGCGGTGGGCGAGGGCTGGAGCGGGGAGCTGCACCGGGTCCCGGGTCGGGATGGAAACCGGCAGCGGCTGGGGAGAAGCGGGTTCGACGGCGGGGGGTCGAACGCTCCCGGGAGTCTCGGCGCCTCGCAGCCAGAGCCCGGTCCCGACGAAGATCGCCACGAGCAGCACACCTGCGCCCCCTGCCCACCAGAGTGAGCGGTTCGGGGGCGACGGCTGGGGCTCTCCCGGGCGCAGCTCCACGACCTCGTCGCGGAGCTCCCGCCCGCCGGCGGGCTGAGCGTCGCCCTCGAGCCGCCGCAGGGCCTTCAGGATCGTGCTCATCCGACCTCCCCCTGCTGGACCAGTCGGGGGAACGGGTAGGTGGCGAGCGCGGTGTAGAGGGCCATCTTCGTGCGCGGACCGACCTCGCCATCGGCCTGCAACCCACGGGTGATCTGGAAGGCCCGCACCGCCGCCACCGTCGCGCCGTCGTACTCGCCCGTCGCGGGCGTCTTCAGGTAGCCGAGCGCGCGGAGCGAGGTCTGCAGCCACTCCACCGCCGGACCCCGGTAGCCCCAGCGCAGCACGGGCGGCAGCCCCTCGAAGTCGCGCCAGACCACCCGAGCCTGCCCGCTCACCCTGGTGTCGAAACCCTCGCGGGTGACCTCGACCGGCGTCGGATCTCCGAGCAGGCCCACCACCCGCACGCTCTCGACCCCCACCCGATCGAGCAGCACGGCGTGATCCACTCCGCCGGGCCCGCGCAGCGCCACGAGGGCCAGGGGCCCGAGGCCCGCAAGGGAGCCGGCATCCGCACCGTCCGCGGAATAGACGGCCAGCCCGCGTGCCTGCAGCTCGACCACCGCGGCGTCGAGGGTGAGCGAGCCCGCGCCGGCGGGAGCCAGGCCCCAGGCATCGAGGACGGCATCGAGGGCGGCCGCTGTCCCCAGCGCCGGATCCGCCTGCGCGAGGCGCCGATCCAGCTCGTCCCCAGCGATCAGACCAGGCGATGACAGCGGTTCCGGTGCTGTGGCCGCCGCCGCGGCGGGCGCGCGCTCGTGGATCTCCGTGAGCGCGATGGGATCGGCCGCGACATCCACCGCGCGGATCGGCGTCTTCGAGGCCGTC
>JBDLIK010000348.1:0-4456 GCA_039714895.1 Myxococcota bacterium
GCGCCTTCGGTGAACTTCATGATGTTGCCCTTGTGGACCAGGGTGACGCTGTCGCGACCCCGTTCCAGGGCGTAACGGATGGCGCGTCGCACCAGGCGCTGGGTGCCGAAGATGCTGATGGGTTTGACGCCGATCCCGGAATCCTCGCGAACCCGACAGCCCATCTCCTGGTTCAGAAAGTCGATGACCCGGGCGGCCTCGGGGCTGCCCTGCTCCCATTCGATCCCGGCGTAGACATCTTCGGTGTTCTCGCGGAAGATGACCACATCGAGCTTGCCGGGCTCCTTCACCGGAGAGGGCACGCCGCGATACCAGCGCACCGGGCGCACGCAGGCGTAGAGATCGAGGAGCTGACGCAGGCGCACGTTGATGGAACGGATGCCGCCGCCCACGGGAGTCGTCAGAGGGCCCTTGATGGCGACGCGATACTCGCGGATGGCCCGGGGTGTGTCATCGGGCAGCCAGCTTCCCTCGCCGTACACCCGATTGGCCTTCTCCCCCGCGTAGATCTCGTACCAGGCCACCTTGCGTTTGGCGCCGTAGGCCTTCTCCACCGCCGCGTCGAAGACGCGCACCGAGGCGGCCCAGATATCCGGGCCGATCCCATCGCCTTCGATGAAGGGCACGATGGGGTGGTCGGGAACCGCCAGACTGCCGTCCGCGGCGTGCGTGACCTTCTCTCCCTCGGTCGGGGGCGCGAGCTTCTCGTAGCTTTCCATGGTGGCGCCGGTGTACCCGATCAGGCCCCCCCGCGCCAACCCGCCCGGCCGCAGCTATCGTGAGAGCAGCGTCTCGGCTTCGCGGCGTACCTCCCGCACAGAGCGGGGCTCCACGGTCGGGATGGTGAGACGCTGCCCCGGATAGACCTCGCGGGGGTCCTTGATGCGATCGCGGTTCGCGCGGTAGAGAGCGGGCCAGAGGCTGGCGTCTCCCAGCGCCACCTCGGCGATGCTCCAGAGGGTCTCGCCGGCGCGGACCTCGTAGATCTCCGGCTCGGCGGCGTTCGCCGTGCCGAGCGCGAGCCAGAGTGCGCCGAGCAGGATCGCCCCACGAAGGCCGGGAATCATTCCCCGTCCTCCTCCACGTCGAGGCGCAGGCCGAGCTCGTCGAGCTGTTCGGAGGCCACAGGGGTGGGCGCGTTCATGAGCAGGTCCTGGCCTCGCTGGGACTTCGGGAAGGCGATCACGTCGCGGATACTCTCGCAGCCCGCCAGCAGCATCACCCACCGGTCGAAGCCCAGCCCGAAGCCTCCATGGGGAGGAGCGCCCGCGTCGAGGGCGCCGAGCAGGAAGCCGAAGCGCTGCTCCATCTCGGCCTTCGAATAGCCCATGACCTCGAGGATGCGCCGCTGGAGCTGGCTGCGGTGGTTTCGCAGGCTCCCGGAGCCGAGCTCCACGCCGTTGAGCACCAGGTCGTAGTGGCTGGCCCGTACGCGAAGCGGGTCGGTCGAAAGCAGTTCGAGGTCATCGTCGTGGGGCGCCACGAAAGGCTGGTGCATGTAGGTGAGCGAACCCTCCTCGCCCTGCTCGAAGAGCGGGAAGTCGAGCACGAACAGCGCATCCCAGGCACGGTCATCGAGTCGGCCCAGACGATGCCCCAGGTCGCTCCGCAATCGAGCGAGAACGGCGTTCGCCTTGCCGGGGTCGTCGGCCTGGAAGAAGAGCAGCGACCCCGGCCGGGCCTGGCAGCGGTCCGCCACGGCGCGCTGCTCGTCGTCGGAGAAGAACTTCACGATGGGGGACTGCCAGGTTCCGTCGGCCGTGACGCGCACCCAGGCCAGGCCGCGGGCACCGAGCTCCTTGCGGGCCAGGGCCTCGAGGCGGTCCACATCTCCGCGGGTCAGGGCCTCCGCCTGGGGCACCGGCAGGCACTTCACGACCCCGCCGGATTCTGCGGGACCCCGGAAGGCCCGGAAGTCGCTCGTGGCAAAGACATCGGTGAGGTCGACCAGCTCGAGCTGGATGCGCGTATCGGGCTTGTCGGTCCCGAATCGTGCCAGGGCCTCCGCGTGGGAGAGTCGCGGGAGGGGTCGTGCCAGCTCGATTCCTGCGGCCTCGGAAAAGCCCCGCACCAGCAGCTCCTCCAACACCTCCAGCACGTCCTCGACGCCGACGAAGGAAAGCTCCAGATCGATCTGGGTGTGCTCGAGCTGACGATCCGCCCGCAGGTCCTCGTCCCGGAAGTTGCGGGAGAGCTGGAAGTATCGCTCGAAGCCGGAGACCATGAGCAGCTGCTTCATGATCTGGGGAGACTGGGGCAGTGCGTAGAACTGGCCTGGCTGCAGGCGACTCGGCACCAGAAAATCCCGAGCTCCTTCGGGCGTGGCCCGAGCCAGGATCGGCGTCTCGATCTCGTAGAATCCGAGGCCGGAGAGGGTCGCGCGCGCGGACTGGGCCAGCCGATGACGCAGGGAGAGGGCACGCTGCAGCGGAGGGCGACGCAGGTCGTGCACCCGATGCCGCAGGCGCACTGACTCGTCCACCTCCGACTCCTCCTCGATGGGGAAGGGTGGCGGCGTGGCCGAGTTGAGGACGAGCAGGTCGTCGGCCAGCACCTCCACCTCGCCGGTGGGCATGCTGGGATTGATGGTTTCCTCCGAGCGTCGATCCACCCGGCCCTCGGCGAGCAGCACGAACTCCGGGCGCAGCTCACCGGCGCGGGCGTGGGCCTGGGGAGAGGTATCGGGTTTGAAGACCACCTGGACGGTCCCCGTGCGGTCCCGGAGATCGACGAAGATCACGCCTCCGTGGTCGCGCCGGTGGTGGACCCAGCCCGCCACGCTCACCCGCTCCCCGATCCGGTCCGGGAGCACGTCGCCACAGCCGTGGCTTCGCCGTCGATCACCCAGGGGATCCAGGCGCACCCGCTCGGTCGTCACCAGGCTCTCCAACGAATGGAAAACATGAGGAAAAACGGAGAGTTCTTTAGCAGCGGCGGGTTGGGGCTGTCAAACCGGCCCTGGGGTCGGACCTAGAGCTCGGAGGCGGAGCAGATCCGGTTCCGCCCGAGGGACTTGGCGCGGTACATGGCCTGGTCCGAGGCCTCCAGGAGCTTCTCGCGGGTGTGGCCGTGCTCTGGATAGGTCGCCACGCCGATGCTCACCGTGAGGTGCAGGATTTCGTCGCCGCCGGTCTCGAAAGGAGCCTCCTCGACGGTGCGGCGGATGCGCTCGGCGATGGAGAGCCCCGTCTCGATCCCGGTGTCCACCAGCAGGATCGTGAATTCATCTCCGCCGTAGCGGGCCAGCGTATCCACCTGGCGCACGCACTGCCCGAGGATCTGGCTCAGCCGTCGCAGCGCCTGGGAGCCCACCAGGTGACCGAAGCGGTCGTTCACGAGCTTGAAGCGATCGAGGTCGAGAAAGAGCACCGTGAGCTCGGTGCCGTAGCGCTCGGCGCGCCGGATCTCGCGGCTGGCCGCCTCGAGGAGGTAACGGGCGTTGTAGACCTCCGTGACATCGTCGACGAAGGCTCGTTCCTTCGCCTGGGCGTAGCGCTCGGCGTTGCGCAGAGCGACGATCGCGTGGCCCGATACGATGGCCGCGTCCTCCAGCTCGACGGAGGTGAAAGCGCGGTCGTCCTCGAAGACCCAGAGCACGCCACCCTCGCCTTCTTCCCCGTGGAGCGGCAGAGCGAGCAGCCGCGCCACCGGAATCTCGGCCCGCCGCAGGGCTTCGTGCATGGGACTGGCTGAGAGCACCTCGGCCTCTCGGAGGCCATCGAGGTCGAGTTTGTCCTGGACCAGGATCTCGCGAAGCCGTCCCGCCTGCATCTCATCCAGACCCCGGAAGCCCATCGCTTCCGGGCGCTTCATCGGCCCCTGGCGGAAGCAGGCGACGCCTCGCGTGCGGGACACGGCCTGAAGGATCAGGTCGAGGGCGGCGGGATACACCTCTCCGGGCTCGAGACAGGGAGCCAGCGCACCGCAGGCTTCCACCGTGGCGAGGGCATCCCGCAGACGGACGTTCTCCCGCAGCAGCTTTCGCCGCGAGAGGCTCCGCTCCACGACCAGTGCCAGCTCGACCGGCCGGATGGGCTTGCGGAGGTAGTCGGCGGCGCCCATGCGAAGCGCGTCCACGGCGCTGTCCACGGAGGCCTGGGCGGTGAGGAGCACGAAGTCCGTGCCCGGGTGCTCCCGGCGCACGCGCTGGAGCAGGTCGAGGCCCGAGAGGCCCGGCATGGCCAGGTCCGAGAGCACGAGGTCCGCCGCCTCCCGGCCCAGGGAGAGCAGCGCCTCCTCGGGATCGGCGAAGACCTCGATCTCCGCCAGCGGCGCGACGGCCTCTCGGGCGATCTCCCGGTCGAAGCGGGAATCATCGACGACCACGACCCGGGGACGGCTGGCTTCCCTCGTCATGGCTCCTCCGCGACGAGCCACCCCCAGGGGGATAGCGGGCGGGACAGATCCCCACGCATCTCGGAAGAGATCGACCTCTCCGCCGCTCGCCTTGAGGGGA
>JBDLIK010000349.1:0-4438 GCA_039714895.1 Myxococcota bacterium
CAACGTGCTGGGGGCCATGCGGGAGGCCGTGCGCTCGGCGAACTCGAGAGCGGATCTGCTGGGGGTCTACGCCGGCAACCTCTCCGCCCTCGACCTGCTGACGGAGATCTCGGCCCGGGTGCCGGCGAACCTCCCGGTGATCTTCGAGGAGCTCAACATCGATCGGCAGACCGTGCGCATCCGCGGCCACACCGAGAGCTTCGAGAACGTCGACCGGCTCCAGGCCGAGCTGGCGGCCTTCGTCCCGTTCTCGGAGATCCGGGTGAGCGAGATCCAGAGCGATGCCCGCCGGGGCGGCAAGACCTTCAACCTCACCATCAGCCTGGGCGGACGCGGGAGCTCGCGATGAACGAGTGGCTCGGCAGGCTGCGCAGCGCCTGGGACCGGCTCTCCGCTCGGGAGCGGCTGCTGGTCTCCGGAGTGGGAGGCCTGTTCGGGCTGCTCGTCGTGCTGCTCGGCATCGTGAATCCGCTGCTCTCCGCCTCGGAGCGTGCCCGGGAGCGCGCGCGGGCGGCGGACCAGGAGCTGTCCGCGGTGGTGCGCATGCGGGGCGAGCTCGACGAGATCCAGGGACGGCTGGCGGCGGTGGAGCGTCGGATCCAGGAGGGTCCGCGCCGGGAGATCTTCACCACCCTCGAGACGCTGGCGGGGCAGTCGGGGGTGAAGGTCGACTCGATGGAGCCGCAGACGGCGCCGAGCAGCGAAGAGTACAAGGAGACCAAGGTCCAGGTGGTCCTGCGCGGGGTGAGTCTGGCCCAGCTGGCGAACTACCTGTTCCGGATCGAGTCGTCGCCCCAGCTGCTCTCCATCAAGAGTCTGCGCGTCCGCACCCGACCCGACGCCTCCGAGATGCTCGACGTGAACTTCAGCGTGTCCTCTTTCGAGGAGGTCTAGGGCCGTGCGCGGGAGCGGCGGCATCGTCCTGCTGGCGCTCGGCCTGATCGCGCTGTTCGTGGGAATCCTCTTCCCCTACGGTCGCTACGGATCCTCTCTGGCCCGAGGCCTCGGCAGCCAACTCGGCGCCGACGTGCAGGTGGGAGAGATGGGCCCGGCGCTCTCCTGGGGCGGCCCGGTGCTGCGTGCCTCGGAGGTGGTGGTGCGGCTCGGCGACGGCCGGCGCCTGGACGTGGCAGAGCTCCGCGTCCGCCCGGCCCTCTCGGCGTCCTGGCTGCGGCTGGATCCCGCGCTGCGGGTCTGGGCGGAGAGCAGCGCCGGGGTCGTGAACGGCACCCTGTGGCTGGGGGAGTCGAGCGCCTTCCAGGGCCGGGTGGCCGACCTCGACCTCGAGACCCTCGGAGCCGAGTCCCTGGCGGAGGGGCTGGCGCTGCGTGGACGGGCCGACCTGGAGATCGACCTCCAGACCGCGTCCGAGGGGCTGCTGGGACGGATCTCCCTGGACGCGCGCGACGGCAGTCTGGCGTTCCCGCCCTACGGGCTTCCGGTGCCCTTCACCGAGGCCCGCGCCCGGATCGAGCTCGACCCGGCCTCGGGCGTCCGGATCGAGAGCTTCGAGGTCGAGGACCCCGGGCTCAGCTTCACCGCCCAGGGCACCCTCGGGAACCGTCCCAGCCTGGAGCACGGGCGCCTGGACGTGGAGGGCCAGGTGGAGGTGCGCAACCCGGGCCTGCGTGCCGTGCTGGCCGGCGGTCTGCCCCTGGACGGTCAGGGCCGCGCACCGCTTCGGCTGCAGGGCACCCTGGCCCGTCCGCTCCTCCGGTAAGCTGGCCCCCATGGACACGGAGAGCCTGCAGCGGGTCTTCAAGCTGCTGTCGGACCCGACCCGCGTGAGGATCCTCTCCCTGCTCGAGCGGGAGGAGCTGGCCGTCCAGGAGCTGATGGACGTGCTCGGGATGGCCCAGTCCCGCGTCTCACGGCACCTGGCCATCCTGCGCGAGGCGGGACTGCTGCGGGACCGCCGGGACGGAACCTTCGTGTTCTACCGGCTGGCGCTCCCCGACGCAGGGGCCTGGGCGCGGGTGTGGCCCCTGGTGCGCGAGGCCATGGCGGGCGACCCGTCCCGCGAGCGCGACGAGGCGGCCCTGGCCAGCGTGCTGGAGGCGCGGGCCACGCGCTCCCGCTCCTTCTTCGACGCCGTCGGCCCCGAGTGGGACGCTCTGCGCAAGGTGTTCCAGGACGACTGGCTGCGCTCTCGCGCGATCTGCCGGCTGGTGCCGCGAGGCCTCACGGTGGCGGACATCGGCACCGGCACCGGCATCCTGGCGCTGGAGCTGGCCCGCCTGGGGCTTCGCGTCGTCGCCGTCGACCGCTCCGAGCGGATGCTCGAGGCCGCCCGGGAGAAGCTCGTCCACAGTGGTCTCTCCGGCGTCGAGCTCCGACGCGGAGACGCCGCCGCCCTGCCCCTCGGCGACCAGTCGGTGGACGCCGCCTTCGCACACGTGGTCCTCCAGTATCTGGCGTCTCCCGGCGACGCGCTGCTCGAGATGGCGCGCATCGTGCGACCGGGGGGCCTGGTGGTGGTCGCAGACTTCCAGCGACACGAGCAGGAGTGGATGCGCCAGGAGCTCGGTGTGGTGTGGCTGGGCTTCGCTGCGGAGGAGGTGAGGAGCTGGTTCGAGGCCGCGGGGCTCACGGACTTCGAGATCGAAACCCTCGAGCCCCAGTCGCGCGGACGGGAGCTGCCCAGTCCGTTCCTGGCGTCCGGCCGACGTCCCATCGAACAGCGATGAACCGGGCTCGCCTGCGAGCGGTCCTCTTCGACGCTGCGGGAACGCTGATCGAGCTGAAGGAGCCGGTGGGGGAGACCTACGCGCGCGTCGCCCGGCGACATGGGGCCTGCGTTCCGGCCGGGCGCCTGGAGGACGGCTTCCGGCGCATCTTCGCCGCGGCACCGGCCATGGTCTTTCCCGGAGCTCCGCCCGCTGAGGCCGCCCTTCGCGAACGGGCCTGGTGGCGCGAGGTGGTGCGCGGAACCTTCCGGGCCGCGGACCAGCAGGAAGAGCTCTCGGACTTCGAGGCCTGCTTCGCCGAGCTCTGGCGCCACTACGGGTCGCCGGGTGCGTGGCGCGCGCGGCCGGGCGCGGCCGCGGTCCTGCGGACGCTTCGGTCCCGGGGGCTCGCCCTCGCCATCCTCTCGAACTTCGATCAACGCCTCCCTCCCCTGCTCGCTGCCCTGGGGCTGGCGGCGGAGCTCGACGCCGTGGTGCTCCCGGCCCACGCCGGCGTCGCCAAACCGGATCGGCGCATCTTCGAGCACGCGCTGACGAGGCTGGGCGTCCCTGCCGCCGAGGCGGTCTACGTGGGCGACGACGCCGACGCCGATCTGGCCGGTGCTCACGGCGCCGGGCTCGCCGCGATCGACGTGAAGAGCCTTGCTACGCTGGAGGCCCTGCCCAGCCGCCTCGAGGCGGGGGCTCTGGAGATCCCATCGTGAGCGAACCCGACGAGCTCGCCCCCCTGGAGTTCTTTCGCGACCGCTTCGGCCTGGACGACCGCAGCCTGGCGGCCACCCTCGACCTGACCCTCGAGAGGCGCGCGGACCACGCCGATCTCTTCTTCGAGTACAGCTGCCAGGACTCGGTGATGCTCGAGGAGGGGCTCGTCAAGAGTGGGGAGCGCCACCTGGAGCAGGGCGTGGGGGTGCGCGTCCAGAGCGGCGATCGGCAGGGCTACGCACACTCCGATGACATCACCGTGGAGAGCCTGCGCGTGGCCGCCTCCACCGCCCGCGCCATCAGCGAGGCGCCTGCGGCAGCCGGCTCCGTGGCGGTGGCCGGTCCGGGCCGCCCGGATCGGGATCTCTATCCGGTGTCCGTCCCGCCCACCGAGGTTCCGGTGGAGCAGAAGGTGGCGCTGCTCGGAGAGATCGACACCGAGGCGCGACGCCTCGACCCCCGCGTGACGCAGGTGATGGCCAGCGTGATCTCCCAGCACCGCACCGTGCTGGTGGCGGCCAGCGACGGCACCCTGGTGGGAGACGTGCAGCCCCTGGTTCGGCTCAACGTGCAGGTGATCGCGGCCGACGGCGAGCGGCGGGAGGTGGGCTACCAGGGCACCGGGGGCCGCTTCGACCTGGAGCAGCTCCTGGCCCGCGAGCGCTGGGCGCCCCTGGTGGCCGAGGCCGTGCGCATCGCCACCTTGAACCTCGAGGCCGAGCCCTGCCCGGCGGGCACCCTCGACGTGGTGCTCGGCCCGGGCTGGCCCGGGATCCTGCTCCACGAGGCGATCGGCCACGGGCTCGAGGGGGACTTCAACCGCAAGGGCACCTCGGCTTTTTCGGGCAGGCTCGGCGAGCGCGTGGCGGCGCCGGGCGTGACGGTGGTCGACGACGGCACCCTGCCGGCCCGAAGAGGATCGCTCAACGTCGACGACGAGGGCACGCCGACCCAGCGCACCCTCCTGATCGAGGACGGAATCCTGTGCGGCTACCTGCAGGACCGGCTCAACGCTCGACTGATGGGCATGGAGCCCACCGGAAACG
>JBDLIK010000350.1:0-4405 GCA_039714895.1 Myxococcota bacterium
CTTCGTCCCAGGATCCGTGGTCGTCGCCGACCGGCAAGCCCGGCGCGGTTCCGAGCGGAGGCGCTCGGGCGGGGAGATCGAGGCACTCGAGGATCCTGCGGGCCACCTCGAGATCCTGGTGTGCCATCCCGAGAACGGGACGTGGGATGGGGCTGGCTTGTCCCGCAGTCTGATGCTCGGATGACGTAGCGGGCGCCGCGGGTAGCGCGGGACGAGAGCTGCCAAGGAGGTTGGTGAAGGACGGGAGAAAGCCGGACATTTCCAGGTTGGTGAACCAAGGAGGTGTCCGTGACCGACAGTCGATCGCTTTCTCCCGCCGCCGAAGCATGCCTTTGCCGGCCCTATCCGTCCAGCCAGAAGGGCGGCACGCTGATCGCGGAAGACGTCCGCGATCTGACCACGCACGAGCAGCGGCTCGAGGACCCCGACGCCTACCGTCCCTCGGCCTGCCCGCGCTGCGGGGCCTCGCTGCACATCCATGATCTGCGGGCACGGGTGCTGCGCGGGGAGGCCCATGCGGCGACCGAAGTGATCCGCTTCCGCTGCGCCGATCGCGCACGTTGTGGGGCGGCCTGGCAGATCCTGCCGGTCTTCCTGGCGCGCTGCCTGTACGGAAGCTGGTCGCGAGTCGGGCAGGCGCTCGAAGCCGACGTCCCCTGTTCGGTGCCGGTGCGGACCCGCCGGCGCTGGAGGGCCCGCCTGGCTCGCTCGGCGCGGCTTCTCATCGCGCTTCTGAGCACCGCCACCAATGGAGTCTGGACCCGCGTTGCGATGGCGGTGGGGCTCGATGCGCGCCGGATCGATCTCGTGCACGGCTACGCGGCGAGGTCGGCGGCCGCCTTCTTGGGAACGGGGTTGGCCGAGCTCGCGGCGGCCCTCCATCGCCTCTCGCCGGGGCTTCGTCTCATGTAGGAGTCGGCGCTTTCCCCGGTCGTCGGGCGGGGTTCGATCCCCGCCGATCGTCCCACCGAAGATGGCCGCTCGCTGCGCGTAGGGTGGCGGCCATGAACGACGACGACCTGGATCGGGCCCTGTGGAAGCTCAGCGTGCTGGGCCCGTTGGTGAGCGCACGGCTCGAGCACGGTGACCGGCTCGCTTGGCTGCTGGAGACCGCCGAGCGGGTGCACCAACGCCCCGACGGAAGGCTCGTGAAGCTCTCGCCCCGCACGCTGGAGGCCTGGCTCTACGCCTATCGTCGAGGTGGACTGCGGGCTCTCGCGCGCCAGCCGCGCCGCGATCGGGGAGCCAGCCGCGCCATCTCGCAGGAGGTCGAAGACATCCTCGTACGCGCGAAGCGCGAGCGACCGCGGCGCAGCATCCGCCGATTGATCCGCATGCTCGAGCGCGCCGGCGTGGTGCGCCCAGGTGAGCTCTCCCGCTCGAGCGTCCACCGTCTGTTGGCCTCGCACGGACTCTCGACACGGCCGGTCCGCGGCCCCTCGGCCGAGCGACGCTCGTTCCTGGTCCTGCACGCCGGCGACCTGTGGATGGGCGACGTGATGCACGGGCCCTCGGTCATCGCCCCGGACGGCCGGATCCGCAAGGCCTATCTGCTGTCGCAGATCGACGCGGCGACCCGCTACCTCCCTCACAGCTACTTCGCGACGAGCGAAGCGGCCCCGGAGCACGAGTACGGCTTCCAGCAGGCACTGCTCAAGGCCGGTCGCCCCCGCACCTACTACGTCGATCTGGGCTCCGCCTACGTGGCCCGGTCTCTGCGCGCCATCTGCGGCGAGCTGGGCGTGCATCTGGTCCACACCGCGCCCAAGGACTGCGAGGCGAAGGGAGCGATCGAGAGGTGGCACCGAACCTGGCGCGAGGAGGTGGGCGACGAGCTGCCGGACCATCCCCTGCCGCTCGCCGACCTCAACGCCATCCACTGGGCCTGGCTCGGGAGCGAGTACCACGCGCGCCGCCACGCCACGACCGAGCGTGTGCCGCGCGAGCACTGGCTGGCCGAGGCGCAAGAGCTGAGGCCTTTGCCCCCGGGCCTCGACCTCGGTGTCGTCTTCCTGCACCGGGCACGGCGCAAGGTGCGCAAGGACGGCACGCTGCGCTTCGCGGGAGGCCTGTTCGAGGTACGCCCCGAGCTCGTCGGGAAGACCATCGAGCTGCGCTTCGATCCGAGTGACGCCGAGGCGCGCCCGCGCGTCTTCCTGGACGGCCGCTTCGCCTGCGACACGGTGCCCCTCGACCGCCTGCAAAACGCCACACGAGGCCGCCGGCGCAACCTCGGCCAGCCCGACCCATCGGCCGAGCCTACCGGGATCGACCCCCTCGCGCAGATCCTGGAAGAGCACTACGAGCGCACGCGCCCGTCGCCGCGCTCGTCGGCTCCGAAGAACAACGACAACAAGACGAACCCGGAGGACTGATCCCATGTATCGCAAGCGCTTCGGACTGACCGACCACCCGCTCCCCAAGGATGCGCAGGGCAAGACCTTCTGCGAGCAGGGCCCGGGCCACGAACGGCTGCGCCGCGCCTTCTCGCGACTGGTCGACGAGCCCGGGCTCGGCGTGCTCACAGGCGAGGCCGGCGTGGGAAAGACCGCCGCGCTCCGCCACCTGTGCGCCGAGCTCCCGAGGCCCGACTACCGGGTGATCTACCTGTGCGACACCGCCGTCTCGCCGCTCGACCTCTACCGCACGCTCGCCAGTGAGCTCGGCATCCGGCCCTCGCACCGCAGGGCGCAGCTGTGGAGCGACATCAAGGCAGCCCTGGTCCACATGCGAGACGAGCGCCACACGGCACCCGTCGTGGTGATCGACGAAGCCCAGCACCTCTCGGACCGCTTCCTCGTCGATCTGTCGGGCTTCCTCAACGTGGCCTTCGACAGCCGCGACGTGCTGACGATGTGGCTCGTAGGGCTTCCCGCGCTGCGCCGTCACCTCGAGATGGCGCAGCACGCGCCGCTCGCCATGCGGGTCGCGGCTCAGGTCCACCTCGAGCCCCTTGCCGATCGCGACATCTTCGGCGCCTTCATTCTGCAGGGCCTCGAGGCCGTGGGGGCCACGGAGAAGATCCTGGCCGACCCCGCCCTGGAGCTGCTCTTGCGCGCCAGCCGGGGACTGCCGCGGGTGGCCTCGAAGCTACTGCGCGCGGCGCTGCGGCTCGCCCACGAACGCGACCAGAGCTTCGTCGACGAGCACGTGCTCGAGGACGCCATCGAGGACGTGCTCGTGCCGCTGCCCTCATGAACGGGGAGCAGCCGCTCCCGATCTGCCGCGTGGGCGAGCTCGACGAGCCCGACGCAATGCCTCGCTGGCTGGTCGAGACGCTCTGGGGGCACCAGGCCGTCGGCTTCGTTGCCGGCCCCCCCAAGCTCGGCAAGACCTGGCTCGCCCTCGACCTGGCCCTGTCCGTCGCCACCGGAACGCCCTGCCTCGACACCTTCGCCGTGCCCGAGCCCGGAGGGGTGCTCGTCTACCTCGCCGAGGACCCCCCCGCCCTGGTGCGCGGGCGCCTGGCGGGGCTGTGCCAGCACCGCGGGCTGGGCCTCGACGCGGTCCCGCTCCACGTCATCACCGCGCCCAGCCTGCGCCTCGATCTCGAGCGCGACCAGCTGCGTCTTCGCAAGGCGGTCGCAACGATCGCACCCCGCCTGCTCGTGCTCGACCCCTTGGTCCGGCTCCACCGCCGCGACGAGAACCACTCGGGCGAGGTGGCCGAGCTGCTCTCGTTCCTGCGCGAGCTGCAGCGCGGGTACGGCCTCGCCGTCGTCGTCGTCCATCACATGCGAAAGGGAGGACACCGAGACGGGGGCCAGGCGCTGCGAGGCAGTGGCGACTTCCACGCCTGGACCGACAGCGCGCTCTACCTGCGCGCCGGGCGCGACGCGATACAGCTCACCGCTGAGCACCGGGCCGCACCGGCCCCGGAGCCGCTTGGCGTCCGGCTCTGCTCGCAGCCCGACGGGTCGCAGACCCGGCTCGTCCTCGAAGCCAGCCCGGAGCGACCCGCTCCGGTAGCTCCCCTGGACCCGACTCTTCCCGAACGCCTGGTCGATCTCCTGGGCCGATCCCCACGGCCGCTGACCCGCGTCGAGCTGCGCACCCGCATGCGTGTCAACAACCAACGCCTCGGTCAGGCGCTCCACGAGCTCGAAGAAAAGCGAGCCCTCCGCCGGACTGCGCAAGGCTGGCAGCTCGCACCGCCCGGTCCGTGAGCTCCCCCCTGAACTCCCTCCCCTCGAAAGCCGGATCGTTCCGCGTTCCGTTCCCGAAAACCCCAGGGTCACACAGAACGAAACTCGGAACGCCGACGCCAGTGCGGGACAATCACTCGCTCAGAGCGCGGGGCGGTACAGCACGTGCCGTCGCGGCGAACGGCTCGACAGCAGCCAGCGGGGTACACTCACGCCTGCGCGTAGAGGGGGGCGAGCATGTTCCGGAACCTGGGGGAGCT
>JBDLIK010000351.1:0-4403 GCA_039714895.1 Myxococcota bacterium
CATCGCCTGGCTGATTGCCTTCCAGGCGGGGGATGCGAAGGAGGTGGTGCGGTTCCGGCTGCATTACACGCACCTGGAGGCCAACGCCTTCCCGGGGCAGTTCGTGGACAGCGACATCTTCGACGGCCTCACCAATCGCGAGGGCTGGGTGGCGGACCTGACCAAGACGGTCATGAAGAATACCGATGCCAGCTTGACGCTCTTCCTGGGCGACGTCATCGAGACGAAGCCGGCCTACCAGAACTCGCGGAAGGGCGCCGACCGCTTCCGGCTGCAGGCGAACATGGTCTGGAAGTTCTGATCCCACCGCGCGGCCGGGCGGGCACGGAGCCGCCTGGAGCTACTTGACCCGCACCAGCAGGCCCTTCGGGGAACGCTTCCGGCGTCCCCGAGGGGCCTTGTGCTGCGCCCGACGGCCTGCGGGCCTGCCGCGCAGCAGCTCATCGACCAGCTCGGCATCCGGCCGCTCGAGGCCGAAGAGCGCCCGCAGCCCTCCACCGAGGTGGTCGAGGGCGCGACGAAGCTCGCTTCGCGAATCGTAGGCCACCGCCGTTGACGCCCATCTCCGACATCGGGGTGATCCGTCCGGGTTCCAGGCGCTTAGCAGTAGGAGGCCGAGCGTGTCAACTCCGGAGACCCCTACCACTCGTAGGTGAGCATCGAGAACACGCCGTTGGCGTGCCGCCCGGTGCCGCCGGCGCCCTTCCGGTAGTCCTGGATGTAGGAGTACTCGAACGCCAGGCGCAGCCCGTCGGCCACCCACTCGCCGACGCTCACCAGGATGCGCCGCTTGGGAACGAACCCGATCCGCTCTCCGCCCAGCAGAACGCCCTCCAGATCCCGGCTCTCCGAGTAGCCGATGGCCACGTACGTCCCCTGGGCGCCGATGACCGTGACCCAGGGCTTCCAGTCGAACTGATAGCCGAGAGAGACCTGCCAGGTGCCGGGGCGCATGTGGTTCCGACCCAGGTCGTCCGTGAACGTCGCGTCGTCGATGGCACCGTTCCACTCGGCGACGAACCCCACGGGGCCGAGATTTGCCTTGAGGCTGGCCGCCATCCCCGGCACGAAGCCGATCTGGCCGAGGAGGTTCCGATACTCGAAGGACAGGAACTCGCTGTCGAAGACCGAGTGGTTGTAGTCGACGTCGATGTCGAGGGTCCAGGGACAGAAGGTGTGCAGCCAGCCGAGGTCCTCGGACGCGCCCGAGGCCAGGGAGGAGCGACAGTTCCCGCTGGTCCGATACCCGAGGGTGGCTCCCCAGTGCCCGTCTGCACTCAGCTCGTCCTTGCGGGAGAGCCGCTCGTAGGTGTCGCCCTGAAACAGGTAGATGCCCGCCGAGAAGGGCGGGGGCTCGGGAACGGGAGTCGAGAAGCCCCGGCTAGGCGGCGGCTTCGGAAGCGGCTTGTAGCCGAGGCTCCGGCTGAGCTTGCCGACCAGGGGCTTGAAGAGCGCCGGCTGGATCGGGGGCGGATCCGGCACCGGGGTCAGCGGAGCCAGGGGACGGGTGGGGAACTGCGCGCCGAACAGGACGGCATCTCGTCGGGTCTCGAAGACCTCGACGGTCAGGGGATCGTTGAGGGTCAGCACGTCGGCCACGGGATCCCCCGTCGAGATGCCGAAGGGCAGGACCATCCGGCCGAACATCCCGATGGGCCAGAAGCGCTCCGGATCGCCGACGGTGATGAAGGCGGTGTCGATGTTGATGCGGTCGACCCCAGCCTCGTCTCCGTCGGTGGTCGGGAACAGACGATCCCGACCGTCGTTGTACTCGAGGATGAGGCTTCCCATCACCCAGTCGTTCACCTGGATCTCGAAGTCGAGCTCGGCGGTATTCAGGATGATCTCCTGGCTCGACTCACCCCGGAAGTCCTGCTCCCATCCGGTCAGCACCTCGAGGGTGCCGCCCAGGGTCACGAACTCGTTGACCTTCGATCCCCACTGGGAGAAGGAGTCGGCGATGATGGCCCGGGTGGCGTCCTCGTGGGCGACCTTGGCGGTCTCCAGCTCCTCCACCCGCTCCTCGAGCTGCTCCTGCTGCGCGGTGGTGTCCTCGCGGCCCGAGAGCGCTCGCTCCAGCTCCTCGACCCGTTCCGAGAGCTGCTCCTGCTCCCGGGTGCTCTCCTGGTAGCTGGCGAGCGCTCTCTCGAGCTCCGCGATGCGTTGCTCGAGTCGCTGCTGCTCGGTGGCGGCCGCAAACTCCCGGGGGCCCGTCTGGCTTCCGGAGCCGCCGCCCTGGGCCCGAAGGGGTCCCGCCAGCAGCAGACAAGCCGCCGCCAGAACGCTCGCAGCGATGCGACCAGCCATCCAGGACATCCTGATTCCCCTCGCAGCGCACCCGGCCGGACGGCCTCGGGCGCACCTCCGCCCTGTAGGACAGCGCGGGTCTCACTGGGATATCGGCTGTGCCGGTCTGCGCTTGACCCAAAGGTCTGCGGCGCTGCGACGCGGGTCTCGGGAGGAGGCAGGGAAGGGGGAAGGAGCCCGTCCGGAGTAGAGCGTGGTAAAAAACCCACATTCTGCTCTTTCTGGGTGACCGGCTCGAGGACGCCCTGAGCCGCCGCTCAGCCCGCGAGGATCAGCGCAGGTAGCCCATCGCGCGGAGCCGCTCGCTGACAGCGGGCGAGAGGTTGCCCACCCCCTGCGACCGCTCCTCCTCCGGCTCCATGCCCGCCACGATCTCTTCGAAGCGATCCCGGTAGCGCTTCGCGGCCTCGGAACGCGCGGATGCCAGCTCCTCGAGCTCCTCCGGATCGGCCGCGAGATCGTAGAGCTCCTCGCCAGCGACGCCGTCCCGGATCCATTTCTGCTCGTCGGCGAAGATCACCGCCCGCGCGTGTCCCGAGTTCGGTCTGTCCCACCCCTGTAGGTAGATCCAGTCCCCCGAGCCGGCTGTCCGGGATCCCGAGAGGAGGGAGATTCCCTGCAGGTTCTCGGGGGCCGGGAGGTTGCTGTACTCGAGGAAGGTCGAGGGGATGTCGACGAGGCTCGCGAGGTCGTCACGCCGCGAGCCCTCCCGCTCCCCGGGGACCCGGACCACGAACGGAATCTCCGAAGAGGTGTGATAGACGTGGCTCTTCGAGTACGTGCCCCCCTTCTCGTAGAGGTTCTCGCCGTGGTCCGACACCAGGAAGACGAGCGTGTTGGAGAGCCATCCCCCCTCGAGTAGCTCCCGAAGGACGGGCGTCAGGATCTCGTCCATCCGGGCCAGCTCTGCGAGATGAAGATTTCGGAGATGTTCGCGGACCTCGGGCATGTCCGATTCCGAGAGCTCGGCGTCCTCCACCCGGATGAACATCTCCATGCCATCGAGATCCGCAAAGCGTCCGGAGGTGAAGCGCCGGCGATACTCGGCGGGTGGATCGTTCGGCGTGTGCATCTCGATGTAGTGGAGGAAGGCGAAGAAGGGTCGCGACGGGTATCTGGAGCGCAGCCAGCTGAGGAAGATCCCGGAGTTCGTGTGTCGTTTGCGACCGAAGCGGAAATCCACGTAGCGGAGGTAGGGCCCGATCAACGACGCGTCCAGGGCCAGGCTCGGATGGAAGTCTCCCAGTCGCTGCACGACGCCGTAGTGAACGAAGGCTTCGTAGCCGACGTCCAGCCCGAAGGGGGTTCCGAGCCAGGGGTTCGACTCGACGGCCACCGTCTCGTAGCCCTCGCCCGCCAGGATCTCGGCCAGGGTGCGCGTGCCGGGCCGCAGCTCGCTCCAGACGGTGGCCCCCTCGCTCGATTTCGAGGTCATCGCCCCATGCTCCGGTGGATAGAGGCCGGTGAAGATCGAGGCATGCGAGGCCAGCGAATGGGTGTAGGTGGTGTGGGCGTTGCGGAAGGACATCCCCTCGGTGACGAAACGCCGCAGGGTGGGGGATGCGAACCTCTCGACGTATTCCTCGAAGACGTCGCGTCGGAGCGAGTCGATGGAGATCACCAGGAGGTTGGGCCGAGCCAGCCCGGGAGCCGCCCGACCCGCAGCACTCCAGACGAGGAACGCCAGGGAGAAGAGCGCCGCGAACGCGTAGCCCGCCGGGGCGAGGTCCCGCAGGTCCGGCATGCGGAGGCGGGAGGCGAGCCGGGTGAGTGCGATGGCCAGGAGGGCGAACCCGAGCAGCGCCAGCGCGGTCGTGCCGATGGCCTCGAGAGACCCGGAGACGTTCGCGAAGTACGTCTTGTGCAGGTAGAGCAGCCCGCGAATCGCGAGGGGCAGCAGAATCGCCGTCATCTGCACCGCGATCAAGGCCACGGATTCGGACCTCGTCCTGTGCTCAGAGCGCCACCCCCGCGCGGCCACCCATACGGTGAGACAGACCGGCAGGCCGGTGAAGGCCGTGAGCAGGGCCGACACCATCAGATACTGGATCGCGACCGAGAGACTCGCGAACTCGACGCCGTGAGAGCCCGCATGA
>JBDLIK010000352.1:0-4401 GCA_039714895.1 Myxococcota bacterium
CGCCGCCGAAGCTCGCTTGGCAGGGTCTGGAGCTCTTCGCGAATCGCGTCCTGCCGCGACTCTGACTCCGCCTCGAGCCCACTCCTTCGCGGGCCGATGCCGGACAGCTACGCGAGACCGCGCAGGATGATCTCGGCGATGGCGTCCGCGCTGGCCTTGGGCGATGCGGCAGCCCGGCCTGCCACCTCGGGCCGTGCGAGCTCCCGGCCGAGCCCGCCGAGCACGTGGGCGAGGACGGCGGTGTCCACCGGCGGGATCTGACCCTCGGCGACGGCCCGGTCGAGGAGGTTCTGGGTCACCGCCATCACGTAGTGCTCGTGGCCGTCGAGCAGGCGCTTGGCGCCGGGAAGGTCGGCGAAGTCCCGGGCGAAGGCGACGGTCTCCGGCTGCACCGCTTCGTTGGCGGCCTGCAGGTAGGCGCGCAGGGCCGCGAGCGGGGAGAGCGAGGCGTCGAGCGCTCCAATGGCCCTGCGGCCGATCCGGTGCAGGCGCCGGTCGACCACCGTCAGCACCAGCTCCTCCTTGCTGGGCGCGATCCCGTAGAGCGTGCGCAGCGAGCAGTTCATCTGGGCAGCGATCTCGGCCATGGTGAGCTCGGCCAGTCCCTCCGCGGCGACGAGCTTCTCGAGCTCACCGAGGATCTCCCGCTGTCGCGCCGTGAGACGCCGCTCGCTCTCGGCGGGGAGCAGGGGTCGCGGGGCACGGACTCCCGGGAAGTGCAGTCGCCCCCGGGCCTCTCGCTCGGAGTCACTCACGGCAGCAGCGCCTCGGGGAGGTCCACCACCCGCGCCCGCAGCCACTCGCCCAGGCTCTTGGCCTGCGGGTCCTGCCGGGTGGAGGCAGCGACGCCCTCCTCGAGCAGGCCGTGGATCACGAAGTTGAGGGAGCGCAGGGACGGCAGGCGGTACCGGTCCACGGCCAGCTCGGCCACCTCCGGGAGCAGCTCGCGCAGCCGGTCGACGCTCAGGAAGGCGTCCAGCCAGGCCCAGGCCTCGTCGCTGCGGGCGAAGATGCCGAGGTTGGCGTTGCCGCCCTTGTCGCCCGAGCGCGCCCCGAAGACGACGCCGAGGGGAGCCCGGCTGGTCGGTCCCCCGGGTGCAGAGGTCGCCGGGCCAGGAGTCGGCTCGACGGAGGCCGGAGCGGGCGGGATCACCGACGAGATCTCCCGGGTCTCGCCTCCGAGCAGCACGACCTCCTGGGGCACGGTCTCGGCTGGCACGCAGGCCGGCTCGTAGACGCCGTAGGGGCGTCCGCCCGCCGGGCCGCCCCCCACCCCGAAGAAGCCGGGGATGCTGGCGAGGGCCAGCTCGATGACCGCGTTCGAGAAGGCGCGGCCCACCTTCTTCTCGTCGGGGTCCTTGGCGCTGATGCGCAGGATCGCGCTGGCCTGCTCGTTGCTCTCGGGATCCGGCTTGTCGGTGCGCAGGAGCCGGGTGGTCACCCGCGCAAAGTCTTCGGGCTGGTAGGGGCAGGCCTTCCAGAAGGCTTCCTGCACGAGCGCCGCCTTGGCCTCGATGTCGAGGCCGGTGAGGCAGACGCTCATGTCGTTGCGGAAGCCCCCGGGTCGGTTGATGCAGACCTTGAGGGTCGAGGGCGGGGGCTCGCCCTGGGTGCCGTGGATCCGCACCCGGTCCTTCGCCAGCTGCTCGAGCTCGATGGTGTCGAAGCGGGTGGTCACGTCAGGACCGAAGTACTCGGGGCCCCCGATTTCGTAGAGGAGCTGGGAGGTCACCGTGCCGATGGAGACCTCACCCCCCGTGCCGTCGTGCTTGCCGATCACCGACGAGCCGTCCCCGGCGACCTCCGCCCAGGGGAAGCCGACGCGGGTCATTCCCGGCACCTCGGTGAAGAAGGAGTAGTTGCCTCCGGTGGCCTGCGCTCCACATTCGATCACGTGGCCCGCCACCACCGCCCCCGCCAGGGCGTCCCAATCCGTACGGCCCCAGCCGTGATGCCAGGCCGCGGGGCCACAGACCACCGCGGCGTCGGTGACCCGGCCGGTGATCACGATGTCCGCGCCCCGCTCGAGTGCGTCGACGATCCCCCAGCAGCCCAGGTAGGCGTTGGCGGTCAGGAAGGCCGACGCGTCCTTGATGGGCTCGCCGGTCTCGAAGTGGGTGAGCTGGTTCGAGGCGATCCGCTCGTTGATCGCCGGCACCAGGTCGTCGCCGCGCACGTAGGCGATCGTTGGATGCAGCCCGAGCTTCTCGGCGACCTCCGCCACGGCCTCTGCACAGTGATCGGGATCGAGGCCCCCTGCGTTCGAGACGACCTTGATGCCCCGGTCGAGGCAGGTGCCCATGACCTGCTCCATCTGGGTGACGAAGGTGCGCGCATAGCCTGCGTTCGGGCGCTTCATGCGCGTTCTCGCGAGGATCAGCATGGTGAGCTCCGCCAGCCAGTCGCCGGAGAGCACGTCGATCGGCCCCCCCTCCACCATCTCGCGTGCCGCCGAGAGGCGGTCCCCGAAGAAGCCCGAGCAGTTGGCGATCCGGATCGGGTCCGCCATCACGACTCTCCCTTCTGTTCTTCGCTGTTCTCGGCGCCCCCGGGCTCGACGACGAGGAGCAACGCGCCCTTCTCCACCTGGTCGCCCACGGCCACCCGCAGCTCGGCGACGACGCCATCCTCCGGCGCCGTCATCGGGTGCTCCATCTTCATGGCCTCGAGCACGACGAGGGTCTCCCCCGCACGCACGCTGGCGCCGATTCCGACGCGCAGGTCGATCACCCTTCCGGGCATCGGTGCGACCAGGCCCCCGGAGGATTCCTCGACCCCGGGCAGCTCGAAACGCGGCTGGATCCGGAGCTCGACGTCGCCGCGCGGGCTCTGGATCACGACCCGATCCTCGGCGCGAGTGACGCGGGCCCGGGAGCGCCGGCCATCGATCTCGAGGTCGATGCCCTGGGCGCTCCAGACGTGGATCCGGGCCCGGTCGCCGTCTCCGAACCGGAAGCTCCCGTCCCGCAGCGATCGGTAGGAGACCTCGAGGGACCGCTCGCCAAAGCCGAACGAGATCCGCTGATCCGGAAGGCGCGCGTTGCGCCAGCCGCTGGGAGCGGCGTGCAGCGCCCCGCCCCGGGCACGGTTCGCCCCCTGGATCCAGAGCGCCGCCATCCGGGCGACCCGTTCGAGATCGTCGGCCTCGAGCTCGAGGGTGCGAGCCGGTCCGACGCGGTCGATGAAATCCGTCGTGGTGTCGCCGGCCAGGAACTCGGGAGTGCGAAGCACTGCCACCAGGAAGTCGCGGTTGGTGGCGACCCCGCCCAGGTGCGTGCGCGCCAGGGCCAGCGCAAGGCGCCCGGCGGCCTCCTGCCGCGTCGGCGCGTGGGCGATCACCTTGGCGAGCATCGGGTCGAAGTCCGTGCCGATCACGGATCCCTCGACGACCCCCGAGTCCCAGCGCACCTCGGGAGACGCGGCGGGCTGGAAGGCCAGCAGGGTGCCCGTGTCCGGCAGGAAGTCCCGGGCGGGATCTTCGGCATAGAGACGGGCCTCGATGGCCGCGCCCTGAAAGGAGACGTCGCCCTGGTCGTAGCCGAGCGGCTCTCCTCGAGCGATGCGCAGCTGCTCGCGTACCAGGTCGATGCCGGTGATGGCCTCGGTGACCGGGTGCTCCACCTGCAGCCTCGTGTTGATCTCCAGGAAGAAGAACTCCCCGGAGTCGTCGTCCAGCAGGAACTCCACCGTGCCGGCGGACTGGTAGCGGAGCGCCCGGGCCAGGCGCAGAGCCGCTTCACCCATGGCCTCGCGCAGCACCGGATCGACCCGGGGCGAGGGCGACTCCTCGAGGATCTTCTGGTGGCGGCGCTGGATCGAGCACTCGCGCTCGCCGAGGTGGACGATGCCGCCGTGTGCATCGCCCAGGATCTGGATCTCGACGTGGCGCGCGCGCGCAACAAAGCGCTCCAGGAAGACGCGATCGTCGCCGAAGCCGCTCTGGGCCTCACGCCGCGCGGCCGCCAGGGCTTCTTCGAGCCCAGCGGCCGACGCCACGATCCGCATGCCCTTGCCGCCGCCGCCGGCCGCCGCCTTGACGAGCAGCGGATAGCCCACGAGATCCGCCCCGGCGGGGTCTTCGCTTCCGGAGAGCGTGGGCACTCCCGCCTGGTCGGCCAGTGCCTTGGCGGCCAGCTTGTCGCCCATTCGTCGGATGGCCTCGGGGGATGGCCCCACCCAGACGAGCCCAGCCGCCATCACATCGGCCGCGAAGTCCGCGTTCTCCGAGAGGAAGCCATAGCCCGGATGAATCGCCCCGGCGCCGCTGGCACGCGCGGCCTCGAGGATCGACTTGCCGTCCAGGTAGGAGCTGGGCAGCCGGACGGCCTCGTCGGCGTCCCCCACGTGGGGTGCGTCCGCATCCGCATCCACGTAGAGCGCGACGCAGCGGATGCCCATGCC
>JBDLIK010000353.1:0-4387 GCA_039714895.1 Myxococcota bacterium
CATCGACTTTCTGAACCAGGAGATGGGCTGTCGGGTTCGCGAGGATTCCGGGATCGGCGTCAAACCCATCAGCATCTTCGGCACCCAACGCCTGGTGCGACGCGCCATCCGTTACGCCCTGGAACGGGGTCGCGACAGCGTCACCCTGGTCCACAAGGGCAACATCATGAAGTTCACCGAAGGCGCCTTCCGGGATTGGGGCTATGCGCTCGCTCGCAAGGAGTTTCGAGATCAGATCGTGACGGAAGGCGAGCTCTGGGAGCACCACGACGGAAGACTCCCGGAGGGCCGGCTGCTCATCAAGGACCGCATCGCCGACGCCATGTTCCAGCAGGTCCTGCTGCGGCCGGACGAATACTCGGTGCTCGCCATGCCCAACCTGAACGGTGACTACCTCTCCGATGCCTGCGCGGCCCAGGTGGGGGGGCTCGGCATCGCGCCGGGAGCGAACATCGGCGACGAGGCGGCGCTCTTCGAGGCGACCCACGGCACGGCGCCGAAGTACGCGGGTCAGGACAAGGTCAACCCCGGTTCGGTGATCCTCTCCGGGGTCATGATGTTCGACCATCTCGGCTGGCGCGAGGCGGCGGAGCTGATCGAGCGCGGTCTCGAGCGGGCCATCGCACAGAAGCGCGTCACCTACGACTTCCACCGGCAGATGGACGGGGCCACCAAGCTGTCCTGCAGCGGCTTCGGGGACGCCATCATCGAGAACATCCGAAATCCATCTTGAGCGGAGACCCCCCATGAGCAGGAAGATCGCCCTCATCGGCGGCGGCAACATCGGCGGCGTACTCGCCGAACAGATCGTCGCTCGACAACTCGGCGACGTCGTGATCTTCGACGTCGTCGAGGACATGCCCCAGGGAAAGGCCCTGGACCTTGCCGAAGGGGCTCCCCTGCTGGGCTCGGACGCAAAGGCCTCGGGGACCAACGACTACGCGGGAATCGCCGGCGCCGATCTGGTGATCGTCACCGCCGGGCTCGCCCGCAAGCCTGGCATGTCCCGGGACGACCTGCTCACGAAGAACCTGCAGATCATGAAGACCGTGGCCCAGGGGGTGAAGCAGCACGCCCCGGACGCAACCGTCATCGTCGTCTCGAATCCGCTCGACGCCATGGTGTACACCATGAAGGAGATCTCGGGGTTTCCCAAGAATCGGGTGGTGGGGATGGCCGGCGTGCTCGACTCGGCGCGCCTCCGCTCCTTCGTCGCCTGGGAGCTCGGGGTCTCGGTGGAGGACGTGACGGCGCTGGTGCTCGGCGGTCACGGCGACACCATGGTTCCTCTCCTCCGCTACTGCCAGGTGGGCGGAATCCCGGTGACGCAGCTTCTCTCCGCGAAGAAGCTCGACGCCATCGCGCAGCGCACCAAGGGCGCCGGCGGAGAAGTGGTGGCGCTGCTCAAGACCGGCTCGGCCTTCGTGTCGCCTGCGCTCTCGGCCCTCGAGATGGCCGAATCCATCCTGCTGGACCGGAAGCGCGTGCTCGCCTGTGCCTGTCTTCTGGAAGGAGAGTACGAGGTGAACGGCCTCTACGTGGGCGTCCCCTGCATCCTGGGCGCCGGCGGCGTGGAGAAGGTCCTCGAGGTGGAGCTCGATCCGCAGGAACGCAAGCTCTTCGACGCCTCGGTGGAGCACGTGCGCTCTCTCGTCTCCCAGATCCAGCTGTGAACGTCCACGAGTATCAGGCCAAGCAGCTGCTCCGCGAGTATGGTGTCGCAGCGCCCACCGGGCGATTGGCGACGACCCCCGCGGAGGCCGAGGACGCCGCCCGCGCCCTCGACTCCAGGGTCGTCGTCCTGAAGGCCCAGGTCCACTCCGGCGGAAGGGGCAAGGCCGGCGGCATCAAGCTGGCACGCTCGCCGTCGGAGTCCAAGCGCGTTGCCAGCGAGCTCCTCGGCTCGACCCTCCACACCCATCAGACCGGCGCCGAAGGGAAGGTCGTGCGCAAGATCTGGGTGGAGAGCGGCTGCGACATCGGCCGAGAGCTCTATCTGGGGATCGTCCTCGATCGGGCCGCGGAGAGGCTGGCGATCATCGCCTCCACCGAGGGAGGCGTCGAGATCGAGGAGGTAGCCACCAGGAGCCCCGAGAAGATCCACACGGTCCACCTGGATCCGGGCCTCGGTCTGATGCCCTACCAGGTGCGCAGGGTGGGATTTGCGCTGGGGCTGTCCATCGAGCAGGTGTCGAAGCTCGAGGTCTTCCTCACGGGTCTTTTCCGGCTCTTCGTGGAGAAGGACGCCTCGCTGGCCGAAATCAATCCCTTGGTGGTGACCGAGCAGGGTGAGCTTCTGGCGCTGGACTGCAAGCTCAACTTCGACGACGCGGCGCTGTACCGGCATCCGGACATTCGGGAGCTCCGCGACCCGGATGAGGAGGATCCCCGGGAGCGAGAAGCCAGGGAGATCGACCTCGCCTACGTCGGCCTCGAGGGTGACATCGGCTGCATGGTCAATGGCGCCGGTCTTGCCATGGCCACGCTCGACATGATCGACCTCTGCGGCGGCAGTCCGGCGAACTTCCTCGATGTGGGCGGGGGCGCCGACAAAGGGAAGATCACCGCAGCCTTCAAGCTGATCCTGCAGGACGAGGGCGTGAAGGCCATCCTGGTGAACATCTTCGGGGGGATCGTGCGCTGCGACCTGATCGCCGAGGGCGTGATCGCGGCGGCTCAGGAGCTCTCGGTGGAGGTTCCGCTGGTGGTGCGTCTGCAGGGCACCAACGCGGAAGCGGGCCGGGCGCTGCTGGCCGAATCCGGGCTCGACCTCACATCGGCGGAGACGCTGGGGGAGGCCGGCGAGAGGGTCGTGGCCGCGGCCTCGACCCAGAAGCAGGGCTGAGCATGGCGATCCTATGTGATTCGTCCACGAAGCTGCTGGTGCAGGGGCTGGGAAGGATGGGTCGCTTCCATGCGGGGCTCTCCCGGCAGTCAGGCACCCGGGTGGTGGCCGGGGTTCGCCCCGGAAAGGGCGGCAGCGAGGTCGATGAAATCCCCGTCTACGACACCGTCCGGGAGGCGGTGAGGGACACGGGCGCCAACGCCTCGGTGATCTTCGTGCCCGCCCCCGGGGCGGCCGACGCCATCCTGGAGGCCGCCGACGCGGGTGTGGCCCTGGCGGCCTGCATCACCGAGGACATCCCCGCCCTCGACATGCTCCGGGTCAAGAACGCCCTGCGAGGCTCCTCCATGCGCCTCGTCGGCCCCAACTGCCCGGGGGTCGTGACCCCGGAGCAGTGCCGGATCGGGATCATGCCCGCCCAGATCACCCGACCGGGTCCGGTGGGGGTGGTCTCACGCTCGGGGACGCTCACCTACGAGGCGGTGGATCAGCTGAGCCGCCTGGGGATCGGGCAGTCTACCTGCGTCGGGATCGGAGGCGACCCCATCATCGGCTCCAGCTTCGTGGACGTGCTCGAGCTGTTCGAGGCCGACGAGCAGACCCGGGCGGTGGTGATGATCGGCGAGATCGGCGGAAGCGCTGAGGAGACGGCCGCCGACTTCGTGCGCACGCGCATGACGAAGCCCGTGGTGGCGTTCATCGCCGGGCAGAAGGCCCCGCCTGGCAAGCGCATGGGGCATGCGGGCGCCATCATCGCCGGTGGCAAGGGAGGCGCCGCGGAGAAGATGGCGGCGCTCGAGGGGGCCGGCGTGGCGATGGCGCGCTCCCCCGCAGAGGTCGGCGAGACGCTCGCCCGCCAGGTGCCCGACCTCCTGGCTCACTCAGGGGCGGGTGCGGCGGGCTCTGGCTCCCCGGCAGGCTGAGCGTTGGCCTGCTCGGTCGGCTCGCCGCTGGGCTCCTCGCTGGCCGCGGCAGTAGCCGGCTCGGTGGGCTCCGGGGTCGCCTCGGCCGGGTCCGCCGCGGGCTCCTTCTCCACTGCCGGCTCCGCGGGGGACTCGGCGACGGCAGTCGATTCGAGCCTCGCCGGCTCCCGCGGTTGGGCTTGCTCCGCCCGCGCGGCCGCCAGGTTGCCGAGCACGGTGAGGTCGTCCGGCCCTTCGGCCATCAGCGCCCGTTCGTAGTGGAAGACGGCGTCTTCGAAGCGATCGGTCAGGAAGTAGCAGTAGCCGAGATTGTTCTGTGCGGCCTGCTCGGATCCCGCCTCGCGGAAGGAGGCCAGCGCATCCTCGTAGCGGCCGAGCAGCCCCAGCGCGAGGCCCAGGTTGTTGCGTGCGGCGCGGTCGTGAGGATCGCGGAGGACCGCCTCCCGCAGCAGCCGCTCGGCGCTCTCGGGGTCCTCGGCCAGCAGATAGCTGACGCCCAGGTTGTTCAGGATGCGCGGGTCCCGCGGCCGCAGCTCTCGGGCGCGGCTCAGCTCGGCACGCGCCTGCTCGCGGAGCCCCAGTCGGTCGTAGACGGACCCCAGGGCGGAGCGCACCTCCG
>JBDLIK010000354.1:0-4382 GCA_039714895.1 Myxococcota bacterium
TGGATCTCCCGGGGATCGTGGTCCGCGAGATCCCGGCGGTGGTGGGGGAGCGTTACTTCCACGAGGTCTTCTTCAGCGACGTGCAGGTGCCGGTGACGAGCCGGCTGGGACCCGAACACGACGGCTGGTCGGTGGTGAGCTACGCGCTCCAGTACGAGCGGGTCGGAGCGGCCCGCTACGCCCGAGCCGCGCTGACCCTCGACCACCTCGCCGAGCATGCCCGTGCCCGCGGGCTGCTCGAGGATCCGGGCGTGCTCGAGCGCCTCGGAGAGGTGCAGGCCCTGGTGGACGCGGCGCGTCTGCTCACCTACCGCGTGATCGATCAGCGTGCCCACGCGGAGCCCCCGAGCGCCGAGTCCAACGTGGCCCGGGTGGCGGGCACGCGCGCCGAGCAGGCGGTGGCGGACCTCGCCCTCGAGCTGTTCGGCGCCGACTCCCTCGAGTATGGAAGCTTTGGAGACTCCCAGTTCCGCAGCGCCATGACCGCGGGTGTGGCCGTGGGCGCGACCGAGGTGCAGCTCAACCTCATCGCCAGCCGCCTGCTGGGTCTGCCCCGGGGCTAGCGTGGACTTCCACGCGACCCCGGAACAGGCTGCGATCCTCGAGGCGGTGGCCCGGCTCCTCGAGCAGCACGCGGGTCCGGCTCGCGCCATCGCCCTCGATGCCAAGGGCGAGTACGACTTCGCGTTGGAGCGGACGCTCGTTGAGGCAGGCTTCGCAGACGTGGGCCGCAGCGACGGGGCGGGTCCCCTGGAGGCGGCTCTGGTGGTGGAGGCGGTGGCGGGGCAGGCCGGAACCGTGGCCCTGGGAGCCCGCGCCCTCATCGCCCCCGGCGTGTTCGACGAGCCGGGGGACGAGCCGCTGGCCCTGGCACGCGCCGGGGAGACCGGCCCCATCCGCTATGCCTGCCATGCGCGCACGCTGCTGGTGGCCGAGGGCGAGCGTGTCCGTGTGGTGCCGCTCGAGGCCGGCGATGCCGAGCCGGTGCGATCGAACTTCGGCTACCCGCTCGGCCGCCTCGCCGGGGTTGCAGACCGCGGCCAACTGGCCGCTGTGGGCTCCGGCGAAAGGATGCGCTGCTGGTGGCGCGTGGCGCTGGCCGCAGAGGCGGCCGGGACGATGCGCGCGGCCCTGGCGCTCACCGTCGACTATCTGAAGCAACGACGTCAGTTCGGGCGGCCGTTGGGCTCGTTCCAGGCCCTGCAGCATCGCCTGGCCGAGTGCCACGTCCTGGCCGAGGGCAGCCGCTGGCTCGCCTACGAGGCGGCGTGGCGAGGCGCACCGCCCGCCGCCGCCGCGAGCGCCGCCGCCTACGCCATGGCCGCAGCCGCCCGGGTCTTCGCGGAGACGCATCAGCTCTCGGGGGCGATCGGCTTCACCCGCGAGCACGATCTCCACGTCTTCAGCATGCGCCTGGTGGCGCTGCGCCTCGAGCTCGGAGCAGTCGCCGGGCAACGGCGTGCGGCGGCCCGGGCGCGCTGGCTGGCGGGTCCGTGAGCCTGGACCTCGCCTGGGACGACGCCCAGGAAGCCATCGGGTCGGCGGTCAGCCGCTTCTGTGCCGACCACGAGGTGGAGGCGATCGCGCGGCGCGGAGATCTTCCGCTCGAGCTGTGGCGCGGGCTCGCCGAGCTCGGGGTGCTGGGGCTCGCCAGTGCGGACGGCGAGGGCGGCACCATGGAGCTGGTGGCGGCCCTCGAGGCGCTGGGTCGCGAAGGGTTCCCGGGCCCGCTGGCGGCGACCTTCTTCGCCACCCAGGTGCTCCCGGCAGACGATCGCCGGCGGGTGTCCGAGGGCGAGGTCCTCGTCTCGCTGGGGGCTCCGCCCCTGCTTCCCTGGGCGCCCCGCGCCGGCCTCTTCCTGGAGCTGGACGGAGAGCGCGTCTACCGTGCCCAAGCCCGGGGGTGCGTGCAGCCGGTGGACACCCTCGGCGCCGAGCCCTGGGGACGGGTGGCCCTCGAACGGGAGCAGGAGCTCGACGGCGGGCTGCGCGCCCACTGCGTCTTCGACGTCGCCCTGGCGGCCCTGCTCGCCGCGTCCGGATGCCGGCTCGTCGAGGCGGGCAGCGAGTACGCCCGGGCAAGGAGACAGTTCGGCCGCGCCATCGGCGAGTTCCAGGCCGTCGCCCATCCGCTGGCCGATTGCGCGATCCGGCTGGAGGCGGCCACCGCTCTGGCGCGCTTCGCCGCGGAGGCCGTCGATGCCGACGCCAGCGGCGCGCGAGTCGCCGCCGCCGCGGCCCGGCTGTCGGCTGGGGGCGCTGCACTCGAGGCCAGCGCGGTGGTGCATCAGGTCTTCGGGGCGGTCGGGATCACCACCGAGGGCCCCATCTTTCACATCACCCGCCACATTCGCCAGCTGGCGTCCCTGCCACCGGGCGAGGCGGCGGCGCGTCGGGCGCTGGTGGCGGATCTCGATCCAGAGGGGGAGCCGGCATGAATCGAGCGCGAGCCATCGATCTGGAGGGGCCCCTCGAGGGAGTCCGCTACGAGAAGCGCGACGGAATCGCCCGGATCACCCTCGATCGCCCGGAGCGCGGCAACTCCCTCACCCCCGGGATGCAGCCCATCTTCCGAGCGATCTGGGCCGACGTGAGGGACGATCCGGGCATCCGGGTGGCCCTCGTGACCGCCACCGGCCCGCGCCACTTCTGCACCGGCTTCGACGTGGGCTCCGACGACGGAGAGGAGACGGTCTTCGTCAATCGGCCGCTCTCGGAATCGGTGTTCTGGTCGCCCCACCAGAATCGCGTCTGGAAGCCGGTGCTCTGCGCGGTGAACGGGCTCTGCGTCGGAGGCGGCCTGCACTTCGTCGTGGATGCGGACATCGTGCTCGCTGCCGAGAACGCGGCGTTCATGGACGCGCACGTGAACGTCGGGATGGTGGGGGCCCTCGAGAACGTCGGCCTGGCCCGGCGCCTGCCGTTGGGGACGGCCCTGCGCATGACGCTCATGGGGCGTCACTACCGGCTGCCGGCGCGACGCGCCTACGAGCTGGGCCTGGTGGAGGAGGTGGTGGCGGCGGACGACCTGCTCCCGGCCGCCGAGGAGATGGCCCGGGCCCTGCTCGAGAACTCACCCCAGGCGATGGCGCTCTCCAAGCAGGCGGTCTGGGGCTCCCTCGAGCGTGGCTACGGCGAGGCCCTGGAGCACGCCTGGGCGCTGCTGCGCCTGCACTGGGGCCACCCGGACTTCGCCGAGGGACAGCGCGCCTTCTCCGAGAAGCGATCACCGAGTTGGAATCCGGATCCCGATGCCCGCAGCGGGGATGGATCGTGAACTTCGGCCTGGCTCCCGAAGAGCAGGCCTTCCGAGAGGAGGTGCGCGCCTTCCTGGGGGGCTGGCGCGATCTGGAAGGCTTCTTCTTCCAGGGGCGCCACTGGGATCGCACCCATGCATTCTTTCGCGCCCTCGGAGAGCGGGGCTGGCTCAGCCTGGGCTGGCCGGTGTCGGCGGGGGGAGAGGGCCGGGCGCCCATCTACGAGTACCTGCTGTGGGACGAGGCCGGCTTCGCGCGGGCCGCCCGGCCGCCGCTCTCGGCCGGAATCGTCGCCAAGACCCTCGCCCGCCACGGAACCCCGGAGCAGCGCGGGCGCTGGCTGCCTTCCATCCGCTCGGGGGAGACGCACTTCTCCTTGGGCTACTCGGAGCCCGAGGCAGGATCGGATCTCACCAGCCTGCGCACCCGCGCGGAGCGTCGGGGCGACGCCTACGTGGTGCGCGGCGAGAAGTGCTGGACCTCCTACGCCCAGGACGCGGATCACCTCTGGCTGCTCTGTCGCACGGGCACCCCGGAGAGCCGGGGCGAGGGCCTCACGCTGCTGATCGTGGACCTGCACGCGCCCGGCGTGACGGTTTCTCCGCTTCCGACGCTCGACGACGAGCAGCTCAACGAGGTGCGTCTCGAGGACGTGGAGGTCCCGGTGGCCGACCGCATCGGCCCGGAAGACGGAGCCTGGAAGCTCATGGCCGAGGCGCTGGCCGACGAGAGACACATCCAGTTCCCGCCGGGACGGCTGCGTCGGGACCTGGAGGACCTGGTGGGCTGGGTGCGGGATCAGGGTCTGGCGCGGGACCCCCACGCGCAGCACACCCTGGCCGACCTCGCCGTCGAGGTGCGCGAGTGCGAGATGCTCGCGCTGCGGGTGGTGGACGCCATGGGGAAGGGCCGCTCCGGAGCCGTGGAGGCGGCCGCCAACAAGGTGGCCCAGTCCGTGGCCTGCCAGCGTCTGGCGCGTGCGGCGCTGGACCTGGGAGGGGCCGAGGCGCTGGTGCGGGGCACCCGCGTGGAGTTCCTCTGGCGCCAGTCGATCTGGGAGACCATCGGTGGCGGCACCTCCGAGATCATGCGCGGCATCGTCGCCCGGCAGGCGCTCGGCCTGGG
>JBDLIK010000355.1:0-4380 GCA_039714895.1 Myxococcota bacterium
GTGAGCGTCATCCTGGTCCGCCTGCTGTTCTTTCTCGCACCCCCGGCCCACTGGGTGCTTGGCCTCTCCCGGGTCGGGTTCGGGCCCTATCTGCTGGGGAGCGCCATCGGCACCCTCCCCGGCATCGCCCTGGTGGTGCTGGCATCGCGCGGGATCTTCGAGCTGCTCCGCGCCGCGGGGAGCGGCGCCTGGCTGGCCGCTGCACTGGTGCTGGTTGCTGGTCTGGGGGTCCGCCGCTACCTCTCGCGGCGCGACGCGAGGAGTCCACCGGAGGAGGATCCCAGGTGAGGGAGGCGATGGAGGACCGCGCCGTCTACCTCGGTCTGTTGGTTTCCCTGGTGGCGCTGCTCTTGCTACCGAGTCTTCTCCCGGACAACGCCTTCGGCGCAGCGGTCGTCCGGATCCTCTTCTCGCTCGTCCTCCTGGTTGCCGTGGTGACCTCGCGCCGTCATCGGCGCACGGTCTGGATCGCCATCGCTCTGTGGATTCCCGCAGTCGGGCTGCGCTGGGCCCCCGAGCTCCCGGGCGGCGCGCTTCCCTCCATCGTGGGTTACGTGAGCTCACTGTTGCTCATCGGGCTCGTGGCGACCACCCTGCTGTCCTCGGTGCTGACCAGTCGCCGGGTCACTCAGAACACCCTCTATGGAGCCGTCTGCGTCTACCTCCTGTTGGGGGTCGCCTGGGCACTGCTGTACTCCCTGGTCGAGCTCGAGGCTCCGGGATCCTTCGTGCTGCAGGGTGGGCTGCTTCCCCGAAGTGAGGAGGGCGGTGCGTACACCGAGAGCCTGCTCTACTTCAGCCTGGTCACGCTCACGACGTTGGGCTACGGCGACGTCACCCCGGTGACGGAGCTGGCCCAGATGCTGGCCGTGATCGAGGCCATGACCGGCCAGCTCTACGTGGCGATCACCGTGGCCGGGCTGGTGGCGCTCCAGGTCACCCACTCCAGGGAGCCCTGACGAATCCCCCGGGGACGCCTCAAGGCCGCCCGGCTTCCCGCCGATCTCCAGACGATCCGAGCTGCAGGAGGATCCCCCGCCTCCGTCTGTGGCTCGAGATGTCCCCGGAGCCGGATCCATGAGCAACGCAGCGGCGTTCCAGACGGTGTGCAGCGAGCTGGAGGCCCGGACATCCCTCTCCACGCTCGAGGCCCGTGGAACCGTGCGGCTCGCTCTCAAGCAGGCCGGCTTCGATGCCAAGAGCGTGAGCCCGGCCCAGCTGGCCGTGGTGGTACGGAAGCTACTGCCGGCCGAGCTCCTGTTGCGCGGCATCGACCGTGGGCCGGCGCTCTGCGAGGGCATCGCGGGGACCCTGGCGACGAACGGCCCGGACGCCGACCCGCCCGAGTCTCCCGAAGACGTGTTCCGCCGCCTCGCCAGCAGATGACGGGCCGCGGGCGTCGCCCGCAGCCATCGGCCGTGCTCCAACAGCGGCCGCAGCATGCACCGCTTCGCTCACCCGAGACTTCAGCTGGGGTCGTCGAAGCGAGGAGGCCGCTTCTCCAGGTTCGCCCGCACGGCCTCGGCTCGTGGGCCTGCTTCGGCTCCGTCCGAGGCTGATGGCTAGCCCGAAGCGAGCTGGTGCAGCGGCCGGGGTGATTCCCGGATGCTCCCCCGGCGTGCCCTGTAGAGAACCCAACGCTGGTAGTGGGCGACGCGCTCCAACCAACGCGCGCGATCGCCCAGGACGACAGCACGCTCCTGCTCGAGAATGATGTAGAGAGGTCTGTGTTCGCGATGGAACCTCCGTAGCTCCCGCTCGGAACGGAGATCGTTCGGAGTCCACATCGTTGGGTTGCCGCACCAGTAGTGGATCGCCCAGGGTGAAGGGCCGGCGGCCACGACCGCGCCGGGCTCGATGGCCGAGCAGAAGAAGCGCGCCGCGGCATCCCAGGGGCCGAGCAGGTGGATCTGCCCCTGTTCCCGTGATCGCTCGTAGAGCGGCAAGGTCAGCTCTGCCATCCGGGGAAGGTTGAGCGAGGCGAGGATCAGCATCGACACGCCCGCCAACATCTGCGGACGGGGCACCCAGGGGAAGCGCGCGGATAGCCGGCGGGCGGGCTTCGTGCGAGAGGCCGCCCCGGCGACTGTTTCGATCCAGCTTGCGGCGACCAGCCAGAGCGCGACCACCCCGGTGACCGCATAGCGGCCGGGGTCGTTGGGACCGTACATCAGGAGAATTGGAAGGAGGAGGACCAGCGCGGCCAGCGCGCAGGTTCGAAGCTCGAGATTCCCGCTGCGAAGAGCGCGCACGAGGGCGGGGAGGGCAAGCCAGCCGACGAGGTTGTAGGAGCTGGACCCCAGCAGAACGCCCCCCAGACCGCGCAGGTTCCTGCCGATCGAGATCCACACTTCGGATCGATGCTCCCAGAGGAAATCGATCCAGCGCCCGCTCGATGCGTGGTACTGCTGGAGGTCGGCGACGCTGAAGCTCCACGTGAGCACCGAGTACTGCGCGTAGGGCGAGAAGCCCGTGGCAATCTGATGACCCAATGAGATGATGAGGTAGGCGCCTGCGAAGGTGGTGAGATAGGCGCGCAGCGGCCACGATCCCAGCGCCCGACGGCGTCCCAGGTCCCAGGCGACCGCTCCTGCCACCACGACGCCCAGCAGAACGAGATTCGGGCGCGTCAGCCAGCCTAGGATCGGGATCGCCGCACAGCCGATCGCCCGGGGAACGCTCCTGCCTACCTGAGCGACCGTCGCAATGGCGAGCAGTACGGCGCCCACCGCAACCGCCTCGGTGACGATGGCCTGCGAGATGCGCCACCACTCCAGGGACCAGCCGAAGGCCAGCGCGCAGCCGAGGGCCGTGGAGCTGGACATCAGGCGTCTCGCGACCAGGAAGAGCCCCGCGACGACCGACGCCGCCAGAGCAATGTGCAGAAGGCCGAGTGTCTGGAGGGAAGCACCCAAGGACAGCGGGAGGGACAATAGGATCGGGAGCACCGGGCCTCGGGTCGCGATGGCGGGAAGAGGCGGGGTCGCACCTTCCAGCACGAAGGCGAGCATGATCGGGTTGACGAAGCCATGGCCCTCCACCCAGTTGTGCGCGATCGCCAGGTATTCGACAGCATCCTCCGAGATGAGCGGCCGGATCAGGGCGCCGGGGAGCAGGACGATGAAGGCAGCGGAGCCGGCAACAAGCGCCAACCATCGACCCCGGAAGCGTGATCTCATACCGACTCCAACAGCCGCTACTTCTCCTCGAGATAGCCGAGCCGGCGAAGCCGCTCCGCCTGTTCCGGACTGAGCTCCGCGGGACCGCGCCACGTCGCGGCGCGCCCCGATGAAAGCCGCTCCAGTTCGCGAAGCAGGGCGTCCCGAGCTGCGGCACCCAGCGTGCTTCCAAACAGGTCGTTCTGCTCGTCGGGATCCTCGCGAAGGTCGTACAGCTCCGGCTCGCCCGGCCCGTCTCGGACGTCGATGTACTTCCAGCCGTCCAGCACCACGGCGCGCGTCGTCCGAAGCAGCTCGGGTCGCACCCGCTTGCGCTCCCACCCGTTGTAGTAGCTCTCCGCGAGGGCTGCCCGCCCGCCCTTTCGTGCGGCCGGATCCAGCAGGTCGATGCCGAAGCTGTCCGTTCGGAGCTCCTCCGAAACGAGCTCCCTGACGCCCGCCAGGCGAAGCAGCGTCGGAAAGACGTCGATCAGCTCGACACGATCCTCCACCCGGCCGGGGGCGACCCGCGGCGGGTAGCGGACCAGCATCGGAACTCGCAGCGTCTCTTCGTGGACGCCGATTCCGTGATTGACCAGTCCATGGGAGAAGAACGCCTCCCCGTGGTCGCCAGCGACGACGAGGATCGTCTCGTCCAGCCGTCCGCGATCTTGGAGGAATCCCACGATGCGCCCCAGCTGCGCGTCGACGTAGCCGATCTCGTCGTCGTAGAGCGACACCAGAATCTGTTGGACAGACTCCTCTGGCATCCGGCCCTCGAGATTTACGAGCTCGTACAACCCGCTCGAATAGATGTCTCCGCTATAGAGCCCCTCCCCCTGTCTGGCGGCTCGCGCGCGGACCAAGGGCAAGCGGCGGTAGGCCTCTGACGAGAAGCGTGCAGCGCCTGGCTCTGGGTCATAGGGCGCGTGCGCATCCATCAGGTTGATGAAGCCGAAGAAGGGCTCATCGAGCACTTGACCGAGCTGATCGATCGCCTCGGTGACGACCTGCTGCCCCAAGGCGTACTGCTTCGGAGCCCCGGGGCGCGCGCTGACCACCTTCCACGTCTCGAAACCCTGGGCCATCCCCATTTCGGGGGTCAACCAGAAGTTCGCGGTCACGCCCACGGTGCGGTAGCCCGCTTGACGAAACGCCTCTGCCAACGTGAAGTCGCTCTCCGAGAGAGGCGCGCAGAACCCGTCGGCCGCCAGGGGGGCAG
>JBDLIK010000356.1:0-4361 GCA_039714895.1 Myxococcota bacterium
CTACAAGCACTCGATCGGGCAGCCCTTCATGTATCCGAACAACCGTCGCACCTACGTGGGCAACTTCCTCCACATGCTCTTCGCGGCCCCCTGCGAGGAGTTCGAGGTGGACCCGGTAGTGCGACGCGCCATCGACCTTCTCTTCATCCTCCACGCCGACCACGAGCAGAACTGCTCGACGAGCACCGTCCGCATCGTGGGCTCTTCCATGGCCAACCTCTTCGCCGCCATCTCCGCCGGCATCAACGCCCTCTGGGGGCCTCGGCACGGCGGAGCGAACCAGGACGTCATCGAGATCCTCGAGGCCATCCGGGACCAGGGGATGACGGCCCGGGAGTTCGTGGAGAAGGCCAAGAGCCGCGACGACGCCCATCGGCTCACCGGTTTCGGCCATCGGGTCTACAAGAACTTCGACCCGCGCATGAAGATCATCAAGAAGACCTGCTTCGACGTGCTCGACAAGCTCGGCGTCCAGAGCAAGCTGCTCGAGATCGCGGTGGAGCTCGAGGAGATCGCCATCAAGGACGAGTACTTCGTCGAGCGACGCCTCTACCCCAACGTCGACTTCTACTCGGGCATCATCTACACGGCGATCGGGACACCCAAGAACCTGTTCACTGCCATGTTCGCCATCGGACGCCTGCCCGGCTGGATCGCACAGTGGATGGAGATGCACGCGGACCGCCACAAGATCTATCGGCCCCGGCAGATCTACACGGGTGCCACCGAGCGCCCCTACGTCGACGTCGACGACCGCTGATCCCCGGCTGGACCTCCCCCATTGGTGGGAGGGACGGCTGCAGAGCCTCGCCGCGCCGCCGGCCCCCGCCGTCGCGCCCCGCACGGGCTGCTACACCACGGCCCGCGTGGTGGCCGGGGCTCCCCGCTGGCTCGATCGCCACCTGAGGCGGCTGCGGCGGGACGCTCGCCGGCTGGGACTCGATCCTCCGCCCGAGGCGGAATGTCGCCGGGCGCTGGTCGAGCTCGCCGGAGCGGCCTTCCCCTCCGGCGAGGGTGTGGTCCGGCTCGAGCTGCGCCCGCAGGCTCGAGGATCCGGCTGCCTGGTGGGGACCGCGCGGCCCCTGGGCCCGGAGGCGGACACCTGGAGCGCCGTCCTCTCGAAGCTGCCCCATCCGGGGGTGCGGGCGGGAGCGGGGTCGGGGGCCAAGCTCTCCGGCCGGGAGTTCCTGGAAGGGGCGCGGGAGCTGGCCCGCAGCTCCGGCGTCGACGAGGCCCTCCTCCTCGACGGGCGGGGCTTCCTGGTCGAAGGGGCCCGCACCAACCTCGTCGTGGCCGGAGAGGCAGGCGAGCCGAGCACGCCGCCCCTCGCCCGCGGCGGCGTGGCCGGCCTCGCGCGGGAAGTGATCGTCGCGGGAATGCCGGAGCTGCGCGAGGCCGACGTGGACCGGGCCGGCCTCGGCCGAGCCCGCGAGCTGATCGCCCTCAACGCCGTACGCGGCGCGCGTCCGATCACGCGCCTCGACGGCCGGCCGGTGGGCGATGGGCGTCCGGGTCCGCTGGCCCGCCGTCTGGCCGCGATCCTGGCCGCGAGCGGCTGAGGTACCCTGCGGCCTCGCTGGCAGGGAGGATCGCCGTGAGAATCGAGGGGATCGGGGCGCTGGTGACGGGGGGTGGGTCGGGGCTCGGCGAGGCCACGGCGCGGGCGCTGGCGAAACGCGGCGCCCGGGTCGCGATCCTCGATCTCGGCCGCTCCCGAGGCGCAGAGATCGCGAGCGACCTCGACGAGGGGCTCTTCGTGGAGGCCGACGTCTCGTCGGAGGAGCAGGTGGAAGGGGCCCTCGAGCGCGCCGTCGAGGCCTTCGGCTCGCTTCGGGCAGTCGTCAACTGCGCGGGAATCGGGACCGCGGCGCGCACCGTGGGCAAAGAGGGAAAGCCCTTCCCTCTGCCGCTCTTCTCGAAGACCCTCGAGGTGAACCTGATCGGAACCTTCAACGTGATCCGGCTCGCGGCGGCCCGGATGATCGGGAACCCCCCGGGCGACGATGACGAACGCGGTGTCTTCGTGAACACCGCGTCGGTGGCGGCCTTCGAGGGACAGATCGGGCAGGCGGCCTACTCGGCCTCCAAGGGTGGGGTGGTTGCTCTCACGCTGCCCGTCGCCCGGGACCTCTCCCGCCATGGCATCCGCTGCTGCACCATCGCCCCCGGTCTCTTCGAGACGCCCATGCTCATGGGACTGCCCGAACCCGCCCGGGCGGCGCTGGGCGCGTCGATCCCGTTCCCTTCCCGGCTGGGGCAACCCGCCGAGTACGCCGCCCTCGCCTGCCACATCGTCGAGAACACCATGCTCAACGGCGAGACGATCCGGCTCGACGGCGCCATCCGCATGGCCCCTCGGTAGCCGCGCCATGGATCTCGGTCGGCTGGCCATCACGATGCCGGTGCCCTTCCACACGGTGCGGGAGTCCGTGGAGCTGGCACGGGTGGCCGAGCAGGAGTGGGGCTACGAGGCCTTGTGGCTGGCGGAGACCAACGGCCCCGACTCCTTCACGCTGGCCGGAGCGCTCGCCGAGGCGACCTCCCGGGTGACCCTCGGCACGGCCATCGTTCCCGTCTACAACCGCACTCCGGCGGTTCTCGCGATGTCCGCAGGAAGCCTCGCGCAGCTCTCCGGAGATCGCTTCATCCTGGGGCTCGGCTCCTCGAGCCACGCCATCATCGGGGACTGGAACGGCCGCCCCTTCGAGCGGCCTCTGGCCCACGTGAGGGAGTCGGTCCTGATCGTGCGTCATGCCCTCTCCGGTCAGCGCACGGACTTCGATGGGGAGGTGTTCCGCTCCCGAGGCCTGCGGTTGGGAAGCGTTCCCGCCAAGCCCGTTCCCATCTACGTGGCGGCCCTGCGCGAGCGCATGCTCTCCCTGGCGGGGGAGGTGGGCGAAGGCTTGATCGTGAACCTCTTCCCCTGCTCGGCGCTGCCCCGAATGCTGGCCGCGTATCGGGCGGGGGCCGAGCGGGTCGGTCGCGACGCGGGCCGGGACGAGGTGGTGTGTCGCTTCCAGGTGGGCGTGACCGACGACCCGGAGGCCGCCCGAGCCCTCTTCCGAGCCGTCTTCTCGGGCTACTTCGCCGCGCCGGTCTACAACGCCTACCTGGCCTGGTGCGGCTTCGAGGACGAGGCCCAGGCAATCGCCAGCGCCTTCGCGCGACGGGACCGGGCGGGCACCGCGGCCGCCCTCTCGGACGAGGCGGTCGATCGGATCGCGATCCTCGGCAGCGCCGAGGCGTGCCGGGAGAAGCTGGCCGCCTTCGTGGAGGCGGGCGTCACCACCCCCGTGATCTCGCCCCTGGCCACCAGCGCGGGATCGGTGCGCAGGGTCTTCGAGGCCTTCGCGCCCGGTCTCCGCTGATGCTGGGATCCGGAGAGACCCTGCTCGTCTCCGGCGCCACGGGTCTCGTGGGGCGGCGCTGGCTGGGCGCCCTCGAAGGGAGCGGGGCGACCGTCCGTGGCCTGACCCGCCGTCCGCAGCAGGCCGGGCTTCCGGGCGGCGCGGAGGCGGTGGGCTGGAACGGTCTCGACGTCCCCCCACAGGTACTGGCGGGCGCGACCGTGGTCGTCCACCTCGCAGGCGAGCCGATCTTCGGAGGGCTCCCCAGCGCGGGTCGGCGCGATCGCATGCATGCCAGCCGGGTGCTCTCCACCGAGTCGCTGGTGGCCGGGATCGGGCAGCTCACGGCTTCCCTTCGGCCGCGCGTGCTGGTGTGCGCCTCGGCGGTGGGCATCTACGCCGGACGGGGAGAGGAGATCCTCGAGGAGAACGCGGAGCCCGGCTCCGGCTTCCTCGCGAAGCTATGCCTCGACTGGGAGGCTGCGGCGCGGCGCGCCGAACAGCACGGGGTACGCGTGGTCTCCCTGCGCACCGGGCTGGTGCTGGCGCGAGAGGGTGGCGTCCTCGCCGGACTGCGCCCGCTCTTCCGCCTGGGGCTCGGGGGGAGGGTCGGAAGCGGCCGGCAATGGATGCCCTGGATCCAGGTGGACGATCTCGGTCGCCTGATCGAGGCCGTGGCGATGGATGAGTCGGTCAGAGGGCCGGTCAACGCGGTGGCACCGGGAATCGTCCGCAACCGGGAGTTCACCGCTGCCCTGGCGGCCCAGCTCGGGCGCCCGGCCCTGCTGCGGATTCCAGGCCTGGCGCTGCGCGCAGCGCTCCGCGACCTGGCCGGAGAGCTGCTCGACAGCCGCCGCGTGGTGCCCGCCCGCGCCCTCGCCATGGGCTTCCGCTTCGAGCACGCCGAGCTCGGCACCGCCCTCGCCGCCGAGCTGGGCCCGCGGACCTGAACCGAAACCGAGGTGAGGACGCAAGCGCCGACAGGCGCGCGCAGCGAGGCAAGCCCGCCGCAGG
>JBDLIK010000357.1:0-4353 GCA_039714895.1 Myxococcota bacterium
CGGCCCTGCCCTGGCTCGACCGCGGCCCGCGCCGGCACGCCTTCGACCGCCCGCTGGTGATCGGCGCTCTCGGGCTGGCCTTCCTTGGCTGGGCGGTCCTCACCGTGCTGGGGGCCCGAGCGTGAGTCGAGGGGCCATCGCGGCAGGCCTTCTGCTGGCGCTCGCCGCTTCACTGGAGGCGGCCGCGGCGCCGGACCTCCAGGAGAGCACCTGCATCAGCTGCCACCGGGACGAGGAGGCGGGCGTGCCCGAGCGGAGCGTGGTGGAGGTCGGAGAGGCGCTGCGCTTCGAGGTGGCGCTGTCGGCACCGCTGCGGGAGTGGAGCGAGAGCATCCACGCCGTCCACGATGTCTCGTGTGATGCCTGCCACGGTGGAGATCCGTGGGAGGAGGACGCCGACCTCTCCATGAGCGAGGAGGCGGGGTTCCTCGAGAACCCTTCCTGGATGGAGATGGGCGACTACTGCGGCGTCTGCCACGAGGAGGTGGCAACGGGCTTCGCTCGGGGTCGCTTCGGGGAGCAGATGCGCCAGGGGCTGCGGGTTGCGACCTGCGACACCTGCCACATGGCGGAGGGTCACCGCATCGTTGAAGCGAGCCCCGAGGAGCTGCTGGTGACGGCCTGCGCGGACTGTCCAGCCATGCTCGACGGCATCGCCCTCGTGCGCAGTCTGCACGAGCTGCGCGGCTGGCACGACGTCCTTGTCGAGCGGGTGCAGGGCGTCGAGGCCCGGGGGGGCGAGCTTGCCGACGTGGGGGCCGAGCTCGAACGCCTGCGCGGCGAGGTGTCGCGTGCCGTCCACAGCTTCGATGCCGAGAGGATCCGGACCACCCACGCCGAGGCGCTGGAACGCTACGGAGATCTGGACGCGCTGGTGCGAGAGGTGGACCAGGGTCTTGCGGCGCGTCGCGGCCCCGGCCTGGTGCTACTGCTGTCGTTGGCGCTGCTGTTCGCCGCTCTGCTCCTGTGGGAACGAACCCTGCGGAGATCCCGTTGAGTCCGGGTGGAATCCTCGGCGCGGCGAGGTGGGGGCTACGCCTTGTGTTCCCGCTGGTCCTGGCGCTGCCGCCGGCCCCGGGGCGATCCCAGGAGCACCAGTACGTGGGCGCCGCCAAGTGCAAGAGCTGCCACGGCAAGGAGCTGATGGGCGATCAGTACGCCAGCTGGCTCGCGGATCCCCATCATCGGGCCTTCGAGACCCTGCGCGGCGAGCCGTCCCAGAAAATCGCCCGGGAGCAGGGACTCAGCCAGCCTCCCCACGAAGCGGAGGAGTGCCTGTCCTGCCACATCACCGCCTTCGGCGTGCCGCCCACCCGGATCGCGAAGACCCTCTCCCCTTCGGACGGCGTCCAGTGCGAGTCGTGCCATGGCCCGGGCCGCGACTACCGCAAGAAGAAGATCATGTCGGACCGCGAGCGGGCGGCCTCCAAGGGACTCTGGGACGCGGGACGGGAAGCGAAGATCTGCACCACTTGCCACAACCCGCAGAGCCCCACCTTCGACCCGAAGCGTTACCAGCTCTCCGACGGCAGCCACGCCGGCTTCGACTTCGAGCAGGCAAAGGTCCGCATCGCGCACCCGATCCCGGAGGACGTGAAGGGACACTATCTGGAGCTCGAGAAGGCGCAGAAGGAAGCTCGGGACGCTGCGGAAGAGTGAGCCTACCCGTGTTACCGGGTGAACAGTCCCAGGTCCACGGTGACGTCGAAGCTCAGGGTCTGGACGGTGGTGTCGAGTCCCAGGGGCTCGTGCTGGTGGTCCTGGTCGAAGTCGTCCCAGCGGTAGCCGACCCCCAGCCGCAGCCCCGGCCGGAGCTGGTAGCCAAGGAGCAGCTCCGCGGAGCTGATGCGCGCCTGGATGTCGTTGGTCCGAGCGAGGACGTCGGGGGTGCTGCCGCTGCCTTCGAAGTCCACCTCCACCCAGGTGACCGAGGAAGTGAGCGAGAGGTCGAGCGCCGGAGTGAGTGGATAGCTCCCCCCCAGCGCCAGCGTGTTGACGTCGCTCTCGTAGGTCGGCTTCGAATCGAGGAAGAACTCCAGCCCCAGCGGACCGAAGAAGCGCGGGATCGTCGAGCGCAGGTGGGCAAAGCGCTCCTCGTCCACGCCACGGGTGAAGGTGCCGAACAGCACGAGATCCTCGGCCGGAACCGCGCTGATCGTCGCCCCCAGGTTCCACTCGGTGCGTTCGTACTGCTTCTTCCTTCCGCTTCCCGGCGACGCCCCGTACACGAAGATCTCGTCGTTGTCGCCGGTCTCCAGGTCCCCGAAGATCGAAAAGGTGATGGGGATC
Source organism: Myxococcota bacterium (assembly GCA_039714895.1). Lineage (GTDB taxonomy): Bacteria > Myxococcota_A > UBA9160 > UBA9160 > DASRUS01 > JBDLIK01. Next base: position 2,290 of record JBDLIK010000357.1, read on the forward strand.
GGGCGGGGCAGCAGGTAGGAGAGCCGTCCCTCTGCGAGGAGCGCCCGCTCGAGGTCGCGGGCGTAGGTGACCTCCGGAGCCCACTTCCAGCCCAGCTCCCCGGAGAGCTGGAGGCGGCGCCACAGACGGGCCCGGGCACGGGCGTAGATCAGGTGGCTGCGGCTGTCCTCGTTCATCAGGTTGAACTCGGGCTGGATGACCAAGGGTGGCTCTGCGAAGTCGAGCGTCCGGTCGACCCGTTCATAGCGGTAGCCGAGCGCCACCACGGTGCCCAGCACGGGCGCGGCGCTGAGCTCGAGCCCGGCGTCGAGCTCGTTGCGCCCGTCGTAGATGGGGTCCACCTGCCCGGGCGGCGCTAGCTGCCGGTAGTCCGCGTCGTCCACGGCGTCGTAGCTACGCCGCGAGAACTTGGCGAAGCCGTTCAGGCCGAGCATCTCCGTGAGGGGTACGTCGAAGGCGCCCTGCAATGACCAGGTGTCCACCTCTGGCTCTCCGAGGTCGAGATCGCGTTGGAGGGGCGATCGGGTGCCCGCCTGCTCGAGGTGGCTGTAGGTGGCGCCCCCGGTGAGGACCGCCGGCCCGAGCTCTCCGCGCAGGTCGAGGCTGCCCGAGAGCCGGTCGGTGTCCGGAACGAAGTGGAAGGCCCGGGCACAGGCAGAGCGGTCGAAGGTCCCGCAGAAGGTAGGGTCGAAACCGGGGGTCGACTGCGCCAGCGATTCCAGGGTGACCACCGGCGCGTCCTCCCGGAAGCGCTCGAAGCTCACGTCGAAGGCGCCGGTGAGCACGTCCCGAGGCGAGAAGACCAGGCCGCCCCCCACGGTGGTCACCCGTTGGTCGAGCTCTCGACGGTTGCCCCGGAACCGCGACAGGGGAAAGACCTCCTCGCGCTCGTCGAGCAGGAAGCGATCCTGGGTCTCCCCCTTGTGGCGCCCGTAGCGCGAGAAGAGCTGCAGCTCGCGAAGCCAGGGCATTCCAATGTCGAGGTCATCGAGCCGCAGGGAGAGCTCGCCCCCGATCCCGATGCGCTGGTTCCAGAGACCGTCGTTTGTGTCGAGCGCACCCGGTGCCGGGGCTCTGCCCGGCACATCCGCAGCAGCATCGTCGCAGAGGACGTCCCAGTTGAATTGCGTTCCCAGACCGGAGCCCTGTCCCGTTCCGATCGGGTACAGGCACAGCACGTCGCTCCGATAGCGGCGGTAGTCGAGGTCGAGCCCGAGGCGCTGCCAGTCCAGGAAGAGCTCCGCGCGCTCGTTCAGTGCCCAGGGGTTCCAGCCCACCAGGCGGACGAGGGGAGTGTCGTCCTCCCGGAACCAGCCCACGTCGAGCTGGGGGATGCCGAGATAGAAGGGGACGTCCTTGCCCTTGTCGCGGATGTAGCGGTACTGGTCGAAGAAGGAGGAGAAGTCGTCGGAGTCGAAGGGGCTCTCGAGATCGTAGAGCTGGAGACCGAGGGTCCCCTCGCCCCGGAACTCCAGATCGTTCGCGCCGGCCCCAGGCGCCCAGAGCAGGGCCGCCGCCACGACGCCTCTAGTGGCGCAGGTGCTCATCGGTGTAGGACCCGTGCACGGCGTTGTGGCAGTCAGTGCAGCGACGCAGGAAGGTCATGGCCTCGGTGTCGGTGATGACCTGATCCGTGTCCGGGGTAGGCCGGTCGACCGAGATCGGCAGATTCGTGAGGATGCCGGTTCCAGGAGCCAGGTGGTGCCACAGATCGTTCAGGCTGTGGCAGGAGAGACACAGCGCCGGCTGGAGGGTCGACAGCAGGTTCTGGGTGACCGCGCCGTGGGGATCGTGGCAGAGCACGCAGCCGTCCACCACCGGAGGATGCTCGAAGATCCAGGGACCGACCACGTCCTGGTGGCACTCGGCGCAGACGCGATTGCGGCTCCCTCCGGCGATGCGCCGGTCCTCGTGGGGGTCGTGGCAGTCGAGGCAGCCCATGGCGCCTTCCGGGACGGGGTGATGGGAGGGAAAGCGCAGGCGCGAGGCCACGTCCTCGTGACACTCGACGCACAGACGCGAAGGGGGGTCCATGGTGCGGAAGGCCTGAACCTCGGGAAAGCG
>JBDLIK010000358.1:0-4344 GCA_039714895.1 Myxococcota bacterium
ACGCCCCGGAGCGATCAGCCCGTTCACGCGGTTCCCCCGCCCGGCCTCGCCGTCGTCGCCAGCTTCGGCGGAAAGGCCCGTGACCGTCAGGTAGACGCGCCCCGAGGCCTCGTCGTCGGCCGCGTTGACGCAGACCTCCACCTCGGCCCGCACGAGTGCGGCCGCACGCTCCCGCACGAGGCGGGCGATCTCCGCCTTCTCGTCCGAGTAGGCGCTGACGTCGCAGAGCTTCCCTCCGATCAACGCGCAGGCCACGGTCAGGTCGATCGCGTCGCCCCGGCGGACCCCCATCACCTTCACGTCCTCGCCCAGCGCGGGGCGCGTAGCGCGCGTGGCAGGCGCCGTGAGGAGCTGCTCCACCGAGAGCACCAGGACCTCGAGCTCCGAGAGCGGTGCGTATCCGCAGCCCATCGAGGTGTCGTTGGCGAGCGGACGACCCTCGCCGCCTTCGAAGAGGTCGACCAGGTCGGCCGAGCCCGAGCGCACGAGGTACTTGATCCGCACGTGGCGCTCCGGGTCGAGGGCGCGCAGATGCTCACGGAGCCAGCGCGAGGCCGTGGTCCGCGCCAGGGCGTCCAGGTCGAAGTCCGCCTCGGCGGCCCGCCCCGCCAGATAGATCTCGATGGGCTCGAGCACCTCGCCGCCCCCGAAGGCGGGCCGAGCGCTTCCACCCCTGAGCAGGACCTTGTCCACGTTGTGGTGGAGGATGCGGCCGCACCCCTCGAGGTAGGCTCGGGACAGGGCGAGGCTGGTGGCCTCGGACAGGGCGTCACAGATCGTGTCAGGATGCCCCAGGCCCTTGCGCTCCACGATCTCGACGGGGCATTCCGGGACCGGGGAAGCCGTCAGAAGGCTGATCTCGAGCTCCATGGCGGGCTTTTCACCTGTTCCCTCCTCCTCCCCCGGAATCCCAGCAAGGACCATGCCCGGCCGCGCCGATCGTGGCACGATTCATGCTCGAAGGAGGGAATCATGGCTGCACCCAGGGGCCTAGAGCGCGTCGGCGAGGCCGAGTACGAGCTCGGGACGGGGTTCCGGTCGGGAATGCGGGCTCCCGTCCGAGTCTTCGCCACCCCGGACCTCGTCGCCGCCATGGACGACCAGGTCTTCGTCCAGGCAGCCAACGTGGCGACCCTCCCGGGGATCGTGGGGGCCAGCCTCTGCATGCCGGACGCCCACTGGGGCTACGGCTTCCCGATCGGCGGCGTTGCCGCCTTCGACACGAAGAGCGGCGTGATCTCGCCCGGGGGGATCGGCTTCGACATCAACTGCGGGATGCGGCTGGCGCGAACCGACCTCACCCTGGACGAGGTCCGGCCGCGCATCCGCGAGCTGGTGCAGGGCCTGGCGGCGCGGGTGCCGGCCGGGGCGGGGCGTCATGGCTTCGTGAAGCTCTCGAACGAGGAGTTCGAGAACGTGCTGCGCGAGGGCGCGAGCTGGGCGGTCGCGCGTGGGTACGGCGTGCCCGAGGACCTCGAGGTCACCGAGTCCCACGGGTGCTTTCCCGGCGCCGACCCGGGCTGCGTGAGCGAGAGGGCGCTCGAGCGGGGGCGCGGCCAGCTCGGGACCCTCGGCTCGGGCAACCACTACCTCGAGATCCAGGTACTTCACGGCGAGGGGGTCGACGACGCCGACTGCGCGCGGGCCTTCGGCCTCGACCGGTCCGAACAGATCGTGATCATGTTCCACTGTGGGAGCCGCGGCTTCGGCCACCAGGTCGCGACCGATCATCTGCAGATCTTCCTGCGGGCGATGCCGAGGAAGTTCGGCCTCGAAGTCGTCGACCGCGAGCTCGCCTGCGCCCCGGTCGAATCCGAGGAGGGACGTGACTACTACGCAGCCATGTGCTGCGCCGCGAACATGTCCTTCGCGAACCGACAGGTGATCCTGCACCGGATCCGGGAGGTCTTCAGCGAGGTCCTCGGCAGAGGCCCCGACGCCCTGGGCATCCGGAGCGTCTACGACGTCTCGCACAACACCGCGAAGCGCGAACGCCATCTCGTGAACGGCCACGAACGCGAGCTGCTCGTCCACCGCAAGGGCGCGACCCGAGCCCTCCCGCCGGGCCACCCCGATCTTCCGACGCGCTACCGGGCGACGGGGCAACCCGTCGTCATCGGAGGCAGCATGGAGACCGGCTCCTACGTCCTCGCCGGCCTCGAGACCGGCGCTCGCACCTTCTACAGCACGGCCCATGGGAGCGGGCGGACCATGAGCCGGACGCGGGCACGCAAGCTGGTACGCGGCCGCGACCTGCGCCGCCGGATGGAACGCCGGGGCATCGTCGTCGCTGCGGAATCCATGCGCGGCCTCGCCGAGGAGGCGGGTTTCGCCTACAAGGACGTTCGCGAGGTTGCCGAGGCGACCGAGCGCGCGGGGCTCTCGCGCCGGGTCGCCCACCTGGTCCCGATCGGCAACGTGAAGGGATGAGCGCCGCCCCGTCCTTCGCCTTCGTCGAGGACGTGACCAGCGACGTTTCTTTCGTCGCCTGGGGCGACAGCCTGGAGGCGCTGTTCGCGGCGGCCGCCAACGCCCTCCTGGCAGCGACGCTGGCCGAACCCGCCACCGTGGAGGCGCGCGTCGAGCAGGAGATCTCCCTGTGCGAGCCCGACCTGGAGCTGCTGCTGCTCCGCTTCCTGAACGAGCTCGTCTTCCAGCGCGACGCGCGCGACCTGCTGCTGCGCGTAGCCTCGCTCCGGATCGACGCCGACGGCGAGGCGCGGCTCGAGGGCACGCTGGCCGGAGAACGCGTCGACCGGGCCCGGCACGCGCTGGTGGGCGACGTCAAGGCCGCCACGGCCCATGGGCTTCGGGTGGGCCCCGAAGGCCATCGCTTCGAGGCGCGGGTCACCCTCGACGTCTGACGAGCCGAGGGCGACCTGGCGGCCGTGCTCGACGCCTGAGCGCCCGCGAGAGATTCACGCCAGCTTGGTCGGCTTCGGCGAGACGTCGGCGACCTCCATCATGGCCCAGGCCCGTCAAGTCCTGTCCGGACAGATCTTGAGCGGATTGAAACCGCTGCGGCTGCACTTCCCCTCGGTCTCCGACGTCCTCCGCTACAACCGGGCCGAGGGATTGTTCGTGGGGAGCGGCGTGCACCTCCGGCCCGCGGCTGACGACCTGTTCCGGATGGACGGCGGGTACGCGGTGGGGCGGGGGAAACCGTCGCTCCTGGTTTCAGTCCAGGGGGAGCCCGCTCCCATAGTGCCCGTGGCCGAGGCCTACTGGGACGAGATCCGGACCATAGGACCCATCGCGGCCGCCGCTCCGGTCATCAGCACCCTCGGCGCGGCCCTCACGGAGGAAGACTGGCTCGACCCGTATTTCGTGCGCGGGGCACGCGTGACGCTCCGTGGTGCCAGGCCCGGGGTAGGACCAGAGGTCACGCTGCGCTGGGAGAAGCACCTGTCCGCCGAGAACGTTCTGGAGGAGGGCTTCCGACCGATGCGCTCCGTAGACGAAGGCATTCTCGGTGCCATCGACCTCACCGTCCCGGTGGGGTTGCCCGCAGGTGGCTTCGGACGCGTGGAGGCCACCCTGGGCCGCCTCGGTGAGCGTAGCCTCCGCTCGGCGTGGGTCCATGGCCGCTGGCAGAACCGGGACCGGAGCGCCCCATGGCGCCTCCAGGGAGAGGTGGGTAGCGGGAAGACCCTGGTGGCGCTTATGTCCATGCTGATTGCCATCGACAACGGGTTCCAGGCATGCATCATGGCCCCTACTGAGATCCTTGCACAGCAGCACTTTGCGAGCCTCAGTAAATTTCTCGACGGAATGGACGTGCGGGTGGAGCTGCTCACCGGTTCCATCAAAAAAGCTGCGCGGGAGCCGATCCACAAGGGGCTGCTCGATGGTTCCCTGCATATCCTGATCGGTACCCATGCCCTGATCGAAGATGTGGTGCAGTTTCAGAACCTGGGGCTTGTGGTGATCGACGAGCAGCACCGGTTCGGGGTGGCCCAGCGGGCCCGCCTCTGGAAAAAGGCCGATCTGCTGCCCCACGTGCTGGTGATGACCGCCACACCCATCCCCCGCACCCTGGCCATGACCCTCTATGGGGACCTGGATGTATCTGTGATTGATGAACTACCCCCTGGCCGGAAACCCATAATTACCCGTCACTCCTACGATTCCAAAAGGCTCATGGTGTTTGGCTTTCTGAAAAAACAGCTGGCCCAGGGCCGACAGGCCTATATTGTCTACCCCCTGATCAAAGAGTCGGAATCCATGGATTACAAGGACCTTGAAGACGGACTTGAGAGTATATCCCGAGCCTTTCCTCCACCAAACTACCAGGTGAGCGTGGTCCATGGGAAAATGAAACCGGATGAGAAAGAGGCCTCCATG
>JBDLIK010000359.1:0-4338 GCA_039714895.1 Myxococcota bacterium
TTGTCGAGCTCGTCCGGGATCAGCCGGCGCCAACGCAGCGAGAAGCCCAGCAGCACGCCGGCCCCGGCGCCCACCGCCACCCCCAGTGCCAGCCGCGGAACCAGACCCAGCACGCTGGCGGCAAAGGAGTCGGCTCCCGGGGCGACCACGTACTCCAGGGCGAGGGCCGCCAGGATCGCCCCGATCGGGTCGATCAGGACGCCTTCGGCCTCGAGCACCGTGGCGACCTTGCGGCGCACCCGAACGACCCGCAGGAGCGGCCCGATCACCGTGGGCCCGGTGACGATGACCAGCGTCCCGAAGAGCGCCGACTGGGGCCACGCCCATCCCATCAGCTCGTGCGCCGCCAGCGCACCCCCGATGGCGGTCACTCCCGCGCCGGTGGTGACGAGGCCGCGGATGGCACGGCTCTCCCGGCGCAGCCGGCGCAGATCCAGGTTGAGGCCGCCCTCGAAGAGGATGACGGCGACCGCCAGGCCCACCAGCGAGAAGAGCCCGTCGCCGAGCGCACGCGGTCGGATCCACCCCAGTCCGTCGGGGCCGAGGGCCATCCCGGCCGCGAGCAGCAGGACGATGCTCGGGATGCGCAGATGCGCCCCGACGATCTGGCAGACGACCCCGACGCCCAGTGCCAGGGCGAAGACGAGGTTCGGTGCGAGGTCCCCCATCGCGCGCAGACCCTACACCAGCCGGGGCGGGCGCACCGAGCCCGCGCCTTCCGATGGGCCGCTGCCCCGACGCGCCCGGATCGCCTACCCTCCTGCAGTGACGGCTCGACGCTCCGGGACCGACGCGCGCGAGCGACCCATCGTCGTCGCGAGCAACCGGCTGCCCTTCACTTTCCAGCGAGGTCCCCAGGGACTTCGGAAGCGGCCCTCTCCGGGCGGGCTGGTCTCGGCCGTGGAGCCGGTGCTGCGCCGACGCGGGGGAACCTGGATCGGCTGGCCCGGCCTCGAGCTGCGCGAGGGAGAGCGGGTGCCCGCCCGGGGGCGAAACTACCGCATCCAGGCCGTTCGACTCTCGGACCCGGAGGTCCACCGCTACTACCACGGCTTCTCCAACCGGACCCTCTGGCCCCTCTTCCACTCCTTCCCGGAGCGCACCCGCTTCGAACGCCGCGACTTCGAGAGCTACGAAGAGGTGAACAAGAAGTTCGCCTCGGCGATCCAGACGGCCTCGGGCGAGGCGGAGCTCGTCTGGATCCACGACTACCACCTGATGCTGGCGCCGGCCGCCCTGCGACTCCAGGCTCCCGAGCAGCGCATCGCCTTCTTCTTGCACATCCCCTTCCCGCCCTACGACGTCTTCCGCCTGCTGCCCTGGGATCGCGAGCTGCTGCGCGGTCTGCTGGCCTGTGATCTGATCGGCTTCCACGTGAGCGGCTACGCGCGCAACTTCCTCGACTGCGTGGAGCGGAGACTCGGTGCCCGGGTGGATTGGAGCAGTCAGCGGGTCACCTACGCGGGACGGACCATCCAGGTCGGGGGCTTCCCCATCGGAATCGAGTTCGACGTCTACGAGAAGCTCGCCCGCCAGGCACCCCAGCGTCCCAGCGGGCGTGGAGAACGGATCGTGCTCGGGGTGGACCGGCTGGACTACACCAAGGGGATCCCCCAGCGGATCCGCGCCTTCGAGCGACTGCTGGAGCGACATCCCCGGCACCGGCAGAACGTGGTGCTGCTCCAGGTGGCGGTGCCCAGCCGCTCCCAGGTGACCGAGTATCGCGAGCTGAAGCGTGAGATCGACGAGCTGGTGGGGCGGGTGAACGGGCGCTTCGCCACCGCCCAGTGGTCCCCGATCCGTTATCTCTACCGCTCCTTCCCCCAGGATCGCCTGTGTGGACTCTATCGGGATGCGGACGTCGCCCTCATCACTCCCTTGCGCGACGGCATGAACCTGGTGGCCAAGGAGTACGTGGCCTGTCAGGTGGAGGAGCGGGGTGTGCTGGTGCTCTCGCGGATGGCGGGGGCGGCGGAGACCATGCGCGAGACCCTGCTGGTGAACCCGAACGACGTCGAGGAGACCGCCGAGGCGATCCACCGGGCGCTCATCATGGAGCCCGAGCAGCGGCGCACGCGCATGGTCGCGCTGCGCGCGCGGGAACGGCGCGACGACGTGCACGCCTGGGTGAACAGCTTCCTGGAGGCCGCCACCCGGCCCGCGGAGGGACTGCCCCTGCGCGACTCGGACTTCGAGGCCTGGCTCGGCACCTACCTCTCACGCTACCCGCTGGTGCTGTTGCTCGACTACGACGGCACGCTCACGCCGCTGGTAGGACATCCGGACCAGGCGCAGCTGCCCAGCTCCATGCGACGCCTGCTCGCCGCCTGCGCGGCGCGCGACGACACCGACCTGGGCATCGTGAGCGGCCGCTCCCTCGAGGACGTCCGCAAGATGGTTGGGAACCCCGACTTCGTCTATGCGGGCAACCACGGCCTGGAGATCTCCGGACCCGGTTTCGGACACTTCCAGCACGATGATCTGGTGCACTTCACCAGGCGCACCGAGGAGCTGGCCCGAGCCCTCGAGAAAGTGGCGAGCCGCGGCTCCTGGGTGGAATGCAAGGGGCCCACCTTGACGCTCCACTACCGGGACGTGCCGGAGCCGCATCGGGCGAGTCTGGTCGAGCGCGCCCGCAAGGTCATCAACCAGACGGGCTACCTGGCTCGGGACGCCCACTGCGCCCTCGAGGCGCGCCCCCCCATCGGATGGGACAAGGGACGGGCGGTGCTCCATCTGCTGCGCACGAGCTACGGGCCGACCTGGTCCGAGCGCGTGCGCGTGGTCTACGTGGGAGACGACCAGACCGACGAGGACGCCTTCGATCTCCTGGCGGGCCTCGCCATCACCTTCCGGGTGGGCCCTGCGACCACGCCCACCTCGGCGACGCTGCGGCTCGCCGACGTCGATGCCGTGGCGGCGCTGCTCGACTGGCTCTCCCGGCGGTCGGGGGTCAGAGGCGGATGACGGTCCGGATGGCCGCGCCTTCGTGCATCAGCTCGAAGGCGCGGTTGATCTCGTCCAGGGGGAGCGTCGCAGTGACGAGCTCGTCGAGCTTGATGCGCCCATCCATGTAGCGGTCGACGTAGCGCGGCAGCTCGGTGCGCCCGCGCACGCCGCCGAAGGCCGTTCCCTTCCAGCTGCGCCCGGTGACGAGCAGGAAGGGGCGTGCGTGGATCTCTTCGCCCGCACCGGCGACGCCGACGATCACGGCCTGTCCCCAGCCCTTGTGGGTGCAGGCCAGAGCCTGCCCCATCACCTCCACGTTCCCGATGCACTCGAAGGAATGGTCCACGCCGCCGTCGGTCCTCTCCAGCAGGGCTTCCACCACGTCGCCCACCTCGGTGGGATCGAGGGTCTCGGTGGCGCCCAGCTGACGGGCCAGCTCGAACTTGCGCGGGTTGGTGTCGACGCCGATGATGCGCTCCGCTCCGGCCATGACTGCCCCCTGCACCACCGAGAGCCCGATCCCTCCGAGGCCGAAGATGGCGACGCTCTCCCCGGGCCTCACCTTCGCGGTGTTGAGAACGGCGCCGATCCCGGTGGTGACCCCGCAGCCGAGAAGACACACCTTGTCCAGAGGCGCGTCGCGGCGGACCCGCGCCAGGGAGATCTCCGGCACCACCGTGTGCTCGGCGAAGGTCGAGGTCCCCATGTAGTGATGGAGGCTGCGACCACCCTGGGAGAGCCGGCTGGTGCCGTCGGGCATGAGGCCGCGCCCCTGGGTGACACGGATCTTCTGACACAGGTTGGTGCGACCCGAGAGACAGAACTTGCACTCTCGACATTCAGCGGTGTAGAGCGGGATGACGTGGTCTCCGGGAGAGAGGCTGGTGACGCCCGGGCCCACCTCCTCCACCACGCCGGCGCCCTCGTGGCCGAGGATCGACGGAAAGAGCCCCTCCGGATCGGCCCCGGAGAGCGTGTAGGCATCGGTGTGACAGACGCCGCTGGCCGCCAGGCGCACCAGGCACTCCCCCGCTCGAGGGGCGTCGAGCTCGACCTCCTCGATCGTGAGCGGCTTGCCCGCTTCCCAGGCCACCGCGGCGCGGATCTTCATGGCTTCCCTCCCGGAGTGACGGACGGCGCCGAGAAGTATAGGCTCGCCCCATGAGGTGGGGATGGGCGGCGCTCGCCGCGGGGTTCGCCATGAGCGCGCTGGGGCCCTCCGCCGCAGGGGACCCCCCGGCGCCGCGGGAGCCCCCGGGCGAGCTCCGGATCGTCACCTACAACACCCACGGACTCCCGGCGTGGATCGCCCGGGACGACCCGGTCTGGCGCTTCCCCCGGATCGGCCGCCTGCTCTCCGCCTACGATGTGGCGCTGGTGCAGGAGGAT
>JBDLIK010000360.1:0-4334 GCA_039714895.1 Myxococcota bacterium
GAGAGGCCGGTCGGCTGCTCCTCGCGGGCTTCCCGGTGGAGGAGCTCGCGCCGCGCGCCGGCTTCGAAGAGACCCTCTTCCTGCTGTGGAACGATCGGCGACCCGGCCCGGGCGAGCTCGCGCGGCTGCGCGAGGAGCTCGCCCGCCGGCGGGCGCTGCCGGCGTTGACCCTGGATCTGCTGGGCAGGGCGGCCGCTCGGGGTGTCCCGGCCATGGACGCCCTGCGCCTGGGCGTCGCCACCCTCCCCCTCGCCCATCCGGATCTGGGGCAGATCGAGCTCCACGCCGAGTCCCTGGGGGCACGGCAGGCCCGGGCCCTTCGCCTGGTGGCTGCCCTTCCTGGGCTCGCCGCGGCCCACCATCGCCTCTCCCGGGGAGAGGCGCCGGTGGAACCCGACCCCAGCTTGGGCCACGCCGCCAACTACCTCTGGATGCTCACCGGCCTCGCGCCGGACCCGGAGCCCGTGCGGGCCCTCGAGACCTACCTCAACACCACCGTCGACCACGGCATGAACGCCTCGACGTTCACGGCGCGGGTGATCGCGAGCACCCGATCGGATCTCACCTCGGCGATCGAAGGCGCACTCGGCGCCCTGAAGGGCCCCCTCCACGGGGGCGCTCCGGCCCCCGCCCTCGACCGGGTCTTCGAGCTGCGCGCACGCGCCGGCGCCGAAGGCCGACCTCTCGCCACGGTCGCCGAGTCGTGGGCACGGCGGACCCTCGCCGAGGGCGGGCGCATCATGGGCTTCGGCCATCGCGTCTACCGGGTCCGCGACCCCCGGGCCGACGTGCTGGGGGCGGCCCTGGAGCGGCTCTTCCCGAATCCCGGCCAGAACCCGCTCTACGACGACGCGCGGGCGGTGGAGGCCGTGGTGCTCCGGGTGCTCGCGGAGGAGAAGCCCGGGCGCCGGATCGAAACCAACGTCGAGTTCTACACCGCCCTGCTGCTCCACGGCCTGGGGCTGCCCCCGGACCTGTTCACGGCGACCTTTGCGGTGGCCCGGGTGGCGGGCTGGACGGCCCACGTGCTCGAGCAGGTCGCCGAGGATCGCCTGATCCGACCGCGCGTCGCCTATCGGGGTCCCCGCGACCGCCGCTTCACCCCCCTCGCTCCCCCCGCAGCCTAGGCGCCGCGCTCGAACGCCTCGCGGACCCGGACCCGGAGCTCCGGGTCGCCGAGGAAGTCGAGGGCCGTCATGGCCAGGGCCTTGGCACCGTCGAGGGCGGCGGCGTCGCCGGAGTCCGATCCCGCATAGCCGGTGAAGTCCGGGTGGTGGATCGTGCAGTGCCACGGGGCGGCGGCGATCATCGGATGGATCGCCGGCACGCGCTGGCTCACGTTGCCCATGTCCGTCGTGCCCTGCACACCCGCCGGAAGCTTCTCGTAGGGAAAGAAGGTGCGGCCAAGCGCCTCGGCGTTGCGCTGGTAGACCTCGGCCAGGGGCCAGTTGGTGCGGATCTCGAGGTAGTCTGGCTCCGCGTAGTGCAGCTCGACACGCGCACCGGTGGCGGCCGCGCCGGCCTCGAAGCATCCCTCCACGCGCTTCTTCAGCGTGGCGAGCTCCCCGGTATTTGCCGCGCGCACGTAGAAGCGACCCGCTGCCCGCGCGGGCACCACGTTCGGGGCTTCGCCGGCCTCGGTGAAGATGCCGTGGATCCGCTCGCTGGGCCGGATGTGCTGGCGCAGCTGCGCGATGGCATTGTAGGCCGTGACCAGGGCATCGAGCGCATTGATTCCCCGCTCGGGCATGGCCGAGGCATGCGCTGCCTCGCCCAGATAGACGACCTCCACCTCGGAGAGCGCCAGGGAGGGCATGGTGACGAGGTCGACACCCGAGGGGTGCACCATGATGGCCGCGTCCACCCCTTCGAAGGCTCCGCGCCGAGCCATCACCTCCTTGCCACCGCCCTTCTCCTCCGCGGGGGTGCCCAACACGCGTACCCGTCCTGGGAGACGGCCGTCGAGCTGCGCAAGGGCGAGGCCGGCACCAATCGCTGCGGTGGCGATCAGATTGTGGCCACAGGCGTGACCGATGCCCGGGAGCGCATCGTACTCCGCCAGGATCGCGACGGTGGCATCCCCCTCCCCGACCTCGCACTCGAAGGCGGTCTCCAGGTCGTAGCACCCGAGCACCGGGGTGAGCCCCGCCCGGGAGAGCGTTTCCACCAGCAGCTTGGAAGCCTGGTGCTCCTCGAAGGCGAGCTCCGGATGAGCGTGGATCTCTCGCGAGACGGCCACCAGCTCGTCCCGCATGGCCTCGACGGTCCCACACACTTCCTTCTTGAGCGCAGACACTCCCATGACGCCCTCCTCCGCGAACTCGTCGGATTCTACCCGCTCCGCACAGCCCGGGGGTAGAATCCGGACCTCCATGTCCGGCTCCACCTCCACCCGGAGGGAGAACCTCCCGGCGCTCAGCGTGATCGGCTATGGCGCCGGGAACTTCGCCTTCGCGCTGCTCGGCCTGGTGGTCGCCGTGAATCTCCAGTTCTTCTACACGGACTACGTGGGCCTCTCCGCGGGCCTGGTCTCGTGGTCGCTGCTCTTCGCGCGGCTCTTCGACGGCTTCACCGACCCGGTGATGGGCTATCTCTCGGACCGCACTCGCACGCGTCTGGGCCGGCGCCGACCCTACATCCTGGGGACCGCCATCCCCCTGGCCATCGCCTTCTACTACCTCTTCACTCCGCCGGAGGTCGCCGACCCGGAGAACCACCAGGGATTCCTGCTCGCCTACATGCTGGTTCTCTACGTGGTGACCTACTTCCTGTGGACGGTCGGCGCGATTCCGTACTTCAGCCTGGGGGCCGAGCTCAGCGACGACTACCACGAGCGCATCCGTGTGATCGCCGTCCGTGAGGGGTGGGCGCTAGCGGGTCTGCTGGTGGCGACGATCCTCCCCGCCTACCTGATCCACCTGTACGGCGGCCGCACCGGCTACTCCTTCATGGGTGGGATCCTCGGGCTCGGAACGGGTCTCTTCCTCCTCATCTCGGCGGGGGTCACCCGCGAGCGCGCTGAGTTCCAGGGTCGCCAGGGCATGAACCCCTACGCGGGGTGGGTGGCGACCCTGCGCAATCCGCACTTCCGCCGGCTGGTCCTCGCCTTCGCGTTCTCGGCCATCGCCGGCGCCGTCCCCGCCGTGCTCGTCATCTACATCTCGGTCTACGTGATCGGCACCCCCGAGTGGTGGGCCCGGGCGATCCCGGGCTGGATGCCGACCTGGTCCTACTACCTGCTCGTCTACTTCGGTGCGGGCGTGCTCTCCTTGCCGCTATGGAACGCCATCGCCCGGCGCCGGGGCAAGCGGGGAACCTGGGGGATCGCCATCGTGCTCGCCACGATCTCGAGCAGCCTCTGCTACGGACTCGAGGAGGGCTCGGTGTTCTACTTCACCGGGGTCCTCGTGCTGGGCGGGGCCAGCTTCGGCAACTATCTCGCGATTCCTCCTTCGATGGTGGCCGACCTCATCGACTGGGACGAGGTGCGCACCGGGGGGCGACGTGAGGCGAACTACTTCGCGATCTGGGCCTTCGCGACCAAGTGTGGGAACGCCATCACGGGCTTCACGGCCCTCCAGGTCCTCGAGCACGTGGGCTACGTGCCGGGTGTGGCCCAGACGGAGACCGTGAAGGCATGGATGGTGGGAATGTTCTCGATCTTCCCCGCCATCTTCTACGCGCTCTCGGGCCTGGCCCTGCTGCGCTTCCGCTTCACCCGCGCCGACCTCGACGCGGCCCAGCGCGCGGTGGGCCGCGGGCGATAGCGAGCACTGAACCGCGCCCGAATCTCGTTCCCGGGCGCGGCCTTGCGGTGTGACCGTCCCCGTCACACCCAGGCCCCAGGCTGACCCCCATGCCCCCCGGCGGCGCGACGACCGGACCCCCTGATCTCCCGGTCGTCGCGCCGGCACCCCATCAGGATCCATCCACGCGATAGCGCGCCAGCACCTCCCGCCTCGTCGACCAGCGTTCCTCCAGCTTCGGGAAGCGGCGTTCCACCTCCTCCTTGACCTTCCAGGCGTGCCTTCCGCAGCCGAACAGGACCAGCTCACGGGGTCGATGTTCCTCCAGGAACGCGTCGAGGAAGGGCGCCGGGTCCAGGCGGTGCTGGTTCGGCGGCATGCGAAGGGTCGGCTTGCGGAGGCCGAAGAGCGTCCGGTAGTAGTCGAGGCGCCACGACATACGCTGTGGACTGATCATCAGGAACGACACGCCGGGCTCATGCTGGAGCGTGGCGAGCTCGCGGATCACCCCGCGGCACTCCTGCTTGCGCGGAACCTCGTAGTAGCGACCCGCGAGCAGCACGGCGAAGGCCAGGGCCGGGAGCGCCG
>JBDLIK010000361.1:0-4314 GCA_039714895.1 Myxococcota bacterium
CAGCGTTCCGGGCCTGCAGTTCAACTTCGCGATGCTGCTCCACGGCGAACAGGACCTGGAGATCCACAAGCCCATCCCCACCGAGGCGAAGATCGAGAACTCGGGCCGGGTGGCCGGGATCTACGACAAGGGCAAGGCGGCGCTGGTGGTGCTCGAGGTGACCTCGAAGGACGAGTCCGGCGACACCCTCTTCGTGAACCGCTTCTCGCTCTTCCTTCGGGGCGAGGGGGGGTTCGGGGGCGAGTCGGGCCCGAAGGCGGGCAACCGGCCGCCGGAGCGTGAGCCCGACCTTGTGGCCGAATCTCCCACGCTGCCCCAGCAGGCGCTGCTCTACCGGCTGTCCGGGGACAAGAATCCCCTCCACGCCGACCCGGAGTTCGCCAAGCTCGGAGGGTTCGACAAGCCGATCCTGCACGGGCTGTGCTCCTACGGCGTCGTCTGCAAGGCCGTGGTGGACAGCGCCCTCGACGGAGATACGGCAAAGGTGGCGCGCTATCAGGCGCGCTTCGCGGGCGTCGTCTTCCCGGGAGAGACGATCGTGACCTCCATGTGGCGGGAGGGCGACCAGGTCCTGATCCAGGCGAAGGCCAAGGAACGCGACACGCCGGTCATCACGAACGCGGCGATTTCCCTGCGCTAGGTCTCCAGGAGATGGTCGAGGTCGGGCCAGTCGACGGCGGACTGGGCGGCGAAGGCCCTCAGCAGGATTTCGCGCTCCTCCGGGTCCTCGCCTTCGCGGAAGGCCGCGACGGCCTTGCCGAGGAGGTTGGCGGCCGGCGGCGGCGGCTCGTCCTGCTCGAGCACGCCGTTCTCGTGCTCCAGGCCCACCGCATCGAGCCACTCCTCGAGGAGGGGCCGCCGGCATTCGAGAAAGTAGGCGGCCAGGATCTGCTCGGCGGCGTCGGCGGCGCTGACCCGTGAGAACGCTCGCCGGGCGGCTTCGGCCTGCTTCTCCAGGGGCCGACGTGCGAGGTAGATGGGTCGAGCGCGCATGGAGGCGCTCGCCACGGCCAACGCCTGGGCAAAGGCGAGGGGCGCGTCCTCGCGAAGCCGCCCCATGAGCGCTGCGGCGCGCTCGGGAGACATTGCGGCGAAGACCTGGTGAGCTCGCATGAGAGACCTCCCGCCTTAGTGGACTTCGGCCATCGGGCCCGGCAGCCGGGCCCGGTGCGTCGCTGCCGCTGTACTCCAGGCCTCGTGGGTCGCGAAGGTGAGCAGCAGCACCAACGCCGCGGCCAGGGCCGAGTGCAGCCCCGTCACCTCCACCGGAAGCCCCAGCAGCACGTTGGAGACCCCGACGCCCACCTGGAGCAACGAGAGCCCGAAGGCCGCGAGCAATGCGCGGGCGAGTGGGCGGGGTCTTCGGAGGGCGAGGGCGGCGATCCCGAGCACGCACACGAGCAGGTAGCCGTTGGTGCGATGCAGGAGGTGCAGGCCCACGCCGCCCCGCCAGGATGGGTACCAGCTGCCGCCGTTGCAGCTGGGCCACTCGGGGCACGCCAGGCCCGCGAAGCTGGACGAGACCAGACCTCCGAGGGCGATCTGGGCGCCCAGCAGCAGCGCGGCCGCACTCACCAGGAGCCGGGAGGTTCCGGTCACCTCCACCGACCCGGACCGGCCGCTGCGCCCGAGGCGGAGGGCGAGCAGCAGCAGAGTCGCGGCGAACGCGTTGCCGGTGAGCAGGTGCAGGGTCACGGTCCAGGACGCCAGAAGCTGCCAGACGGTGAGGGCCCCGAGCAGAACCTGGATCGCCAGCAGCCCCGCCGCCAGCGCCATCAAGAGCCCCCCCCGCTCGCGCGCGTCTCGGTCGCGCAGGGCCAGCGTGCACAGGACGAGGAAGACCACGGACAGCGTGCCGGCCAGCGCCCGATGGCTCCACTCGAAGGCCACCTCCAGGTTCATGGCCGGGATCACCTGCCCGAAGCACAGCGGCCAGTCCGGACAGGCGAGGCCCGCGTCGTGGGCACGCACCAGCGCGCCGAGCACGACGAGCACGAAGGTGAGACCCACGAGGAGCGCGAATCCCAGCGAGAGCCTGCGCAGGATCGGCTGCTCGTCGGCACCATCCGCTTCGTCGCGCATCGGTCGGGGATCCTCTGGCATCCGGCCGGGTGGGGCCGAACGGTAGAAGATGCAGCCTCCTTGGGCCACGATCGTCTACCCTCGGATCCTGGCTTCAGCCCCCTTCGCGTCGGGACGATAGGAGGGCCATGGCGATGGCCCAGGGAACCGCTGGATCTCCGGACAACGATCCCCGCCGCCTGCGGGAGCTCTTCTCGCGGACGGGCGCGCTCGCCTGCGAGCACGCCATTCCGTCCGTGGTCGTGGGCCTGGCGGGGAGCGAGGGAGATCTGCTCGTGCCGGAGCTGCTGCGCTTCATCGAGAGCGCGCTGCGCATGGAGGACGCCATCTTCCGCATGACCCGCGAGCGCGCCGTCCTCTTCGTGTCCGACGTCGACTGCGCCAAGGCTGAGCGCATCGTGGACCGGCTCATCCAGGGCTTCCAGGAGCGCTTTCCCACCGCCGATTCCCTGGACATCGACCGGGGCTACCACCAGGTCGAACCTGGGGCGGGTGAGGTCTCCGCCAAGGCGATCCTCCCCCACATCTTCACCCGCAAGAGCCGCTAGCCAGTTGTGGGTCCGCCTGCGGGCGTAGCCCGCAGGCACCACAGGCTTCGCTCGGCAATCCTTGCGGGCGCCCGCTTCGTTCGCCTTCGGCTCACTGCGCGCCCGCCTGCGGCGGGCTTGCCTCGCTGCGCGCGCCTGTCGGCGCTTGCGCCCTCGTCACGGTCTTGGGTCAAGCTCCTAGGCCCCTCGCGCCAACGAGTGGGCCCGACCCCAGCTCGCATCCAGCCAGGACCGATTCCTCGCCAGCTGTGGTTGAATGGGCGCCGCCCTCGGCCGACCCGGGTGCGGGACTGCGCAGAACCCTCGTGCGCCGCCCGCGCGGAGGTCCGCCCCGGGTGCCGGAAGGAGGGGAGATGCCGTACCGGATCGCGATCGCCCTGGTGATCTGCGCTTGTGCGAGCCTTGCGCGGGCCGATACCCTCGTGCTCGCCAACGGGGACACCATCAACGGCGAGATCGTCGAATGGGAGGTCACCTCGGTGGTCCTCGAGCACCCCCAGCTGGGGCGGATCCGGCTGGCACTCGACCAGCTCGACATCGACATCGGCAAGCCCCCGAACCCGGGGCTCTTCGGGACCGACTTCCTGCGCGGCTGGACGCGAAGCCTCGACATCGGCGCCAACGGCAAGGACGGCAACACCGTGAACCAGAACCTCACCGTCGGTCTGGACCTGGCGTACGAGGACGACTTCAAGCGCTGGGCGGTGACCGGCCGCTACTTCTTCGCCTCCGAGGACAACGCGACCACGGACAACAACGGTCGCTTCGATCTGCGCCGGGACTGGCTGCTTCCCGAGAGCGAGTGGTTCTGGCGCGCCGCCACCCGCTACCAGTTCGACAAGTTCGAATCCTGGCAGAACCGGCTGGTGCTCTTCGGGGGGCCTGGCTACCACCTGATCGAACACGAAAACTACAACCTCGACGGCATGATGGGCCTCGCCTTCACCCGGGAGGCGGGAGACCGCGACGTCAACAAGGGCGAGGCGGTCCTGGCCTTCGACTACAGCTGGACGGTCTCCGAGGAGCTGTCGCTCCGGCTCACCAACCAGGCCTTCACCGAACTCGTGCCTGAGGCCGGCGAGCTCCGCAACGTGACCCACGGCGAGGCGCGCTGGAAGCTCACCGAGGAGCCTGCGCTCAGCCTGAAGCTCGGCTTCGAGAACGAGTACGAGACGGACATCGAGCCCGGCGACGAGAGGAACGACTTCTACTACTACCTCTCGCTCGGACTGGGCTTCTGAGGGGGCTCCTCCGCCGGGAGGATCACACCGTTCGCCTGGGCGTAGCGCTCCCATAGCGCCGTGAGCTCCTTGGCGCGCCGCGGCCTGGCCGCCGCGCGGTCGAAGAGCTCCGCTGGATCGTGGTCCAGCCGGTAGAGACGCCAGCGGCCGGTGCCGAAGGGCCGAGGCATGCGCACCAGCTTCCAGCGGTCCTGACGGACCGCTGCCATGTTCGCGTACGCGAAGCCCTGCCAGTCGTGGGGCCCGGGGGCGCGGCCGCGCAGATAGCCGGCCAGCGAGTGACCCTGGAGCGGAGCGACGGCGCGGCCCCGGTGGCTGGGTGGATGGGCCACTCCGGCCAGCTCCAGGAAGGTGGGGGCGAGATCCATCACGTGGAGCACGTCGCGCGCGATGTAGGGCCGCCCGCGGCGATCGGGCCCAGGGATCCCGGGGCCGTTCATGAT